>CAZEXE010000005.1:0-25035 GCA_964516645.1 uncultured Candidatus Poseidoniales archaeon | reverse complement strand
CACATTTGCTGTAGAAGTGTCATCATCGGCTTGCACGGCCGGTAAAAATGTCAACAGGGACACTGCGAGGAAGCATACCACCCACTGCTCCGCGCGCATGTGCGTGCATGCGAGGAATTGGTTTTCAAAACAACCCCGACACAAAAATGCTCGAAAATTCAGCGAATTTGCACTTTTTCCTAATTTTTGCGCTTGGCAATTGCTCGCATGAATACCGCTTCATAATCTGCTGCATTATGCTCATAAGTGTAGTTTGAGAGAACTCTTTCTCGGCCAAGATTTGCCTTTTGTGAGGTTTCAGCACTGGCTAACATTTGATTAACACAACGTGCTAAATCGCTAGGATCGCCTCGCTTGAACAATCCGCCAACTGTATTGTCAATCATCTCAGTCAATGGCTCTTGGTCGACGGTCGCAACCGCTGTGCCGCTCGCTAAAGATTCCAGAGGAATGAGTCCTTGACCCTCATAATATGAAGGATATACTACCAAATCTGCTGAACGGAAATGTTGTGCAAGTTCGTCAAAAGACAGACTACTCTGAATGAAAATTGATTCTGAAATTCCAAGTTTTTTGGCGTTCTTCTGAAGGCTAGACTTCATGTGTCCGCGCCCGACAATCACCAATTTTGCCTTAGGATTTTCACTCAATATTTGAGGCATTGCACGAAGCAAGGTCATGTATCCTTTACGTGCAACCAATCGGCCAACTGCGAGTAACATTGGAGTCTTTGTTTGCGATGAATAATTGAGTGCTTCTTCGTCACCGCATCCATATTTTTGCCTGATTCTCTCATGCTCTAATTGTTCTGTTTCATCGTCAGTATTTGGTGGACGGAAGACCTTGTGGTCGCAACCCCACAAAATCACCTCACAATCGAAGTTGTTATCTGGTCTGTACCACTGTTTGAATTCCTTGAGAGTTGCTTGGGAATTTGCTACACAAATACTCGATTCAAGAATTCCTGCTCTTTCATACTTGGAATACCATCCAGCTGTGGTCAAGATTGCCAAATCATTCGGATTTTTCCAAGTAGCAGATTCCTTTGCTGTTGCTGCGCGCTTAACGCCTTCTTTTTCGCCCAACCAAGAGCCATGTAAGCAAGATACAACCGGGGCTATATTTTGCTCCAGCCATCTGAATTCTTTTCGTTTCCACGAGACTAATGGCAAGTGTGCATTGATTATGTCAATCGGTTTTTTTGCGTGCAATTTTTTCAACGCCTTGAGGGCACTTTTTCCATACGAACGAGTAAACGCCATTGGCAATCTAGCCCAACGTACTGGAATTACATTTACACCCTCTTGAGATGGTGCTTTTTCAGAGTGATTCCTAGTGATGATTGTGACTTCATGACCCAGTTGAACAAAATGACCTGCAAGGTGGAAAACCACCGAACCTATACCGCCCCAGCGAGGCGGATATTCGCCGGACACTATCGCAATATGCATGTCGAACAAGCAACCGACTTCGTAATATGGTAAATAATCCAACGGATAGGTGCCTTCAAAACGAAGTCTTGATTCCACGAACCATGGCGGGCAAGTTGCCGGTATCCGTTACTATCATTCTACCTACCAGAAATGAGGAAGAAGCGCTCGGCCCAACCGTGGACTCAATTCCAAAGGATTGGTGTGACGAATTAGAGATAATGATCGTCGATGGTAGTTCCACTGACAAAACCAGAGAAATCGCACTCAAGAAAGGAGTTCGTGTCCATCTAGAGCCAAGGAAGGGCTATGGAAGAGCGTACAGAACTGGTTTCGTAGTGGCAAAGGGCGACATTATTGTAACCATGGATGCCGATTGTACTTACCCTGCTGAAGTGGTTCCTGACTTGGTTCGAAAGTTGATTGAAGAAGATTTGGATTTCATCACATGTGACAGACTCACGCTTGCTGAAGAAGGTTCGATGTCAGGTCTTCACGGATTTGGTAACTGGATGCTTTCATTCAATGCAAGACTTGCATTTGGATATGGAATAAAGGACTCTCAATCTGGCATGTGGGTGTTCCGTAAGTCGATTTTTGAGAATGAAAAGATGCGCCCAACCAATGATGGCATGCCTTTGTCTGAAGAAATGAAGATCCTTGCTCGCAGAGTATTGGGTAAGAAAAAGGCGATTGAGGTATCAGTTCCTTATCGGCCTCGAGTCGGTGAAGCCGAAATTCATACCTGGGGAGATGGTTGGAAGAATTTGAGATTCATTTGGGCCAAGAGATTCGGCCTAAACCGAACTAGAACCGAGTGGGGCCCATTGGATGATAATCCAGACTCACTGAATGGCGATATTCCTGAACAGAAGTAATCACAATAATTGTGGTTTTTCGATTTTGACACGATTGATGAATCCAATCGTTATTGGTGCAAAGAAGAAGAGAATAATCCAAGACCAAACTAATTCTACTACAAACTTGCCATAATGAATTCCTGCTACACCATCCATTTCCATATAGGATTCATGGTCTTCTCCAGGAGGTTCAGCGATGACTTCGTCCAATTCGCTTTGATCGACTAAGCCAAGGTCATACGATTTCGTAGTAAATACATAATCTAATTCCCCATGAAACAAATTGATATCGGGCCTTCCTTCAGCGGTCTGATGAACTGTTGATTCTCCTTCATCTTCACTATAGGAACCTGTGCCAAAATCCATGCCTCCAAGATAACCCAGTGGTGCTAAAATTACTAATGTGATGATTATCCATAACACTAGGCCATTCAGAATCAAGCCGATTATAGCGCGATTCTTGATTTGGAAATAAGCCAATCCCATCAATAAGATACCTAATGCTAAAGCAATATTTGCCATCAATGGTAATTCTTCCTGAATTTCAGATAATGGTTTGAGATCTAAAGAGCCTCGGTCGAATTCCTCGGATTCGCTCGGTATAGTAGTGTCATTACGGGTATTTTGCCATTGCATAAATGTGAAGATACCGTCAATATGGACACTGCCATCGGCTTTATCCTGATCTACTTCCAACTCAACTTGCATCCCTGCACCATCAGGCAAACCTTTGGTATATTCGATTTCTACAACACCGGTGTACCATACTTGAGAATTTACAGCCTGAATTAAAGAAACCAAAATCACGAGCTGCGCCAAATGCAACAGCAACTTGGCGCGGGGTTTCCCCTCCCTCATAATTGAGGGAGGGGGCCCATCTCTCGTTTCAATTCTTGCCTCAGTCCTTACGTTCTCGTAGGCTTGCAACAAGACCTGCTACTGCAATCATCGCAATTGTCAGAGTTGGAGAAATGAATGGGAGCAAACCATCATCTGCTTCCTCACCATCACCAGAGCCATCACCAGAACCATCATTGTCATCTTCTTCAAGAGACTCCTCAATCGCTTGTTCGATCACTTCATCATTGTGTTGAGTTAAGTCGACCAAATCTTCCAAAGTAGAATCATCTTCAATCTCAGCCTCTTGAGCAATCGCTTGTTGTCCAGAGAAGTAAGTTACTGAAACAGGAGCAGGTGCGGTTCCATAGGAGTCGGAATCTGGTCCAATCAATGTGTACCACATGTTACTATCGTCCGAAGTGACCACAAGTTGGAATCCTACAACCATATTGTTTGTTGTATCCCATAGAACAAACATGTCTCCATCATCGTAAGGGAAGTCCGCTTCATAATCCTCAAGTCTGTACTCAAGGTTACTTGCGAAGTTCTCCATCACATTCTCAATAGTGGATTCAGAAAATCCATCAATGATGTCCATTAGTAAGTCGCTTGGTTCTGGCTCTTGTGCAATTTCAGCACAAGTCTGAAGGCTGTCAACAATATCGTTGTTTGTAACGTCCTTTAATTGCGCAGTTAAACAATGCTCTCCCCAAGAAGTTGAAGACATATCTGTCCAATCATAGAAGTAATAGTCTTCATCAACAACCATTGAAGTTGCATCTTGAGTTATTCCATCAGAATCAGTCAATACTAATGTTATTTCATAATCGGTGAATTCATCTAAATCCCAAGCTTCGACAGAAATGCTGATATCGTCTTGAGCATAGACGTCCATCTCTACCCACATCATATCGTTATCTCCTGTTTCTGATGAATATGAGTCTCCGCCCATACTTTCTGCAATCTCTTCGGTACTGTCTTCAAACATATCCACGAAAGCTGGTGTTCCTTCAGTACCTTCGATGGCGTGTATCATTAGGTTCGCTACATGACAAGACATTGCCCATGGTAGTGGAGAAGTGTGTGCTTGCATGACCTCGATTTGATCACCATCGGTCGTAATCATCTGAGTTCCTTCAAATAATTCAATTCCCATTTCACAAAAGTATTCTTCATCAGTAAATGTACCTGGGTCTGTGACTGAATCACTTGCAGATACATCCCACTTGCCTTCAGGGAATCCTAACTCCTCTGCAGGCAGTCCTGTCAACTCAAAGTTGAAACCTGTAGTTGTTGAAAAGGACCCTGAGTGAGGTTCTGCCTGTTCTCCTGTGTTTGGACTGGTGTCATCATTATAGTGAGTCCAGGACAAGGAATTCTCGTAATCATCTTCCCAGCCGAAATCATATGTGCAATAGAATTCTCCAAGGCTGCCGTAATATTCACAATAAGGGTAATAATCCCAATACTCAGAACCAACTCCTGGTGGATTGGTTCCATCTTCATAATTGGTTTCGTATAAGTAGTACTCCCAATCAGATTCCCAGCCGAAATCGTCTGTACATGCATACATATTATCTCCTGAATAATGTTCACAGTAACCGAAGTAGTAGGAATATCCAGGGCCCCAGCATTCATATTCATAGCCACTCCATTCGCAATTGTCGGCATCATAGAGTTCTTCCCAATATGCATCGAATGTTTCGATTGTATGGCATTCATATTCATAGCCACTCCATTCGCAATTTGTATCAGCTTCATCCATTCCGTACCAATAAACGTAATCATCATCATCATCTCCAATTTCCCAATGTAAATCTTCTCCACCTTCGAGGTCGGAAAGTTGTTGGTAAATTGTGCTTGGTTCAGTATACACAACTGAACTCTCTGCGCTGGTTACCGCATAATCAACACCCACTTCCATATGGATATCTAGAGGCAGTACATGATCTCCATCATCTGCTTCAATATGTCCTACAAGGTCCCAGAAAATACTTTGTTCAGTATTCATAGACATCTCAATGTCGTGACCATAAATTAGGCCTGCAGAATCACGATACTCGATGTAATGAGCATCTGCGTTGAAGATACCCTCATTGCCACCAGAGATTGTCAAATCCCAACCAGCACGTGCATCAGACCACTCTGTAATCAGAGCCATGTCCATTAGTCCTCCGTGACGGACTGTTAGTTCAGTAACATGCTTTGTCACCTCAACTGATGAACCATCTGTTGCATCGAACATGGTTGTTCCATCTTCATACTGGTCAATGATTATCGATGATGATCCAGTTACTTCTTCTAAAAGCAATAACTCAATTCCGGCATCATCCGCAGATTGCATAACATCCGTAAGGATATCATCTAAAGGCAATCCGGTCATAGACTCAAAGTCGTCGTTCATATTACTCCAATCATATTCGATACCAAAGGCAAAATGATCAGTCGCTGTTTCGTCTGCTGCTGCATTTTGTGGCAATACTGATGCACACAATAGTACGGCAAGCAAGACGGCATTCAATTTTGAGAAACTCTTCCTCATGGTTTAGTCTTTACACCAATAGGTTATCAATGTACTGCCAACCAATTTTATACTCAATTTTCCAATTCATCTTCGATATATTCTTTGGTTTCTCCACCAAAGACACCCCAAGAATCAATCAAATCGATATCTGCCAAGCGTTTTCTTCTGCGGATTACCAACCAAGCAACAAGTGAAGATACAAGCAAGAATGTGGCAATGCCTCCTGCGGCAATAAATAGCGAGGAGTAATCTGTTTCTTCTTCAATAAAGTCCAAGTCCATTGTCATATAATCGATAAGTTCTCCATCAATTGCGGTCACTTTGAGTTGAGCTTTGCCGCTTTCTTGAGATGAAATTTCAATCTCACCTTCCCAAATTCCATCGTTATTATCATCTGTCAAATTGAATGTCCATGATTGCAAATTTTTGGTAATTGTAGCATTGATTAGTGTGGTTGTGCCGTCTGGGTCATCTAAAGAAACGCTGACTTTTACCTTGGTTAACTCATCAACTAAAATGAACTTTGGAGAGGCTGAAAGGTTCGATAAATCTGGGCTACTAGAAGCAACCGTGATATTGAGATGGACCTCATCTACTCCACCTCTTCTATCCTCTACAAATAACGACACATGATGAACACCAGGCAACAGATTGGTAGAATAAAATGCTGCATTGGACAAAACCGCAGGATACAGGTCGCCTGGAACATATAATCGCCATTCTCTACGAGTAATATCGTTATCAGCATCATTGGTTCCATTAGAATCGAAAATAATCAACTCGCCTGGCTCATAAAACTGGTTGTTCGTCGGCTCATAAACCACTGCTTGTGGGTCAGATTCTACTACCAAAAGGCTAACTGATTCTACCCTAGACAAACCCGTATCATCGGTCAGAGTAAATGTCAGAGTGTGTTCGCCCGCTGTCAAGTAGATTTCATGGATTTCCAACGGGTTGGATTCGGACAGGATGCTACCCGAAATATCACTAGTCAAGTTAAAGGTGAAACTATCTCCATCATAATCGATGCTATCTCGAATATCTACCTCGATTAAATCACTGGAATGGTAACCCTGAGAAATATCTGGACTATTCAAATTCAAAACTGGCGCAGATGCCGCCACATCGACTACAACACTTGTTGAAACTGGTGTGTTAATTCCATCGTCCATCGTTAGGGTAACCGTATGAATCCCATTGGACAAATGGCCCTCGAAAATTAACCAATCTGAGCCATTTTCTTGCAAAATTCCATCGAGGTCGGATACCCAGGAGTAGATTAGATATTCAGAGCCAGTGGATGGTTCATCCTGTGCACAATGCCATGTGATATTTGGCGGGAAGGTATCACATGCGCTATCCCAATCACCAGAGCCAGATGCATTGAATTCGAAACGATGACTAGAATCAAAATTGGTACCTGGTTCAGGGGAATGAATTATCGCCTTAGGTGGGCTGTTTTCTACAGCAATAATTGTTGATGCAATACTACTAGAATTGATGTGCTCCATCCGTCCATCGTTCACGCTGAGGCTGATTACATGCGCACCTCGAGAAAGATAGCCTTGCCAAGTGCTCTGATTGGAAATAATCCCATCTAGAGAACTCTCCCACAAATAGGTGATATTGTCTCCTTCAGGGTCGATTGTTGTGCTGACTAAACTCACTAAATCTTGAGAGAAGTTTCCTGCACGTGTGATGTCAAATGAAGCATTAGGCATCTCATTGTACAATTCAACTGGAATTATCCATTCGCTTGGAGAATTGATATCATCTGAAACCGAGAGAGTTAGATCAAACGAGGTGGTTGTCTCGTTTGCAAAGGAAAGGTAACCAGTGCCGTTGGTGCAATCGGTTATCGCTTCTGTATTTCCTAACCAATTCCAAGAACATGTCAATGTGTCATTTTCTGGGTCATAAGTTCCGTTTAACCAATATTCAACTGGTTTGGTGAGTGGAGTGATTAATTCACCCCAAGGCGATAGTGAAGGGTCTGTAACTACGACAATAATTGGGGGTTGGTTTGACAACTCAATTGTTCTTGTTTCCTGAACACAATTGCCTTTGTCATCACATATTTCTAGAGTTATATCGTGAATGCCGTCACTCAGACCGACCAAAGGAGCTGTGACCCCATTAGCAGTGAATAGTGAATCCGAGCCTTGCAGTAACTGTCCCTCAATCGATGAAGTCCATGTGAAAGTCATAATATCATCATCGAGGTCCCATGACCTAGAAGCATTGAACAATACTTCACTTTGGGAAGGAAAAATACTCTGATCGGTTGGAGAGTCCCAAATTATGAACGGTGCTTGGTTTGACAAAGGAAGATGACACCAAACAATCCTATCTTGCGACAAAGAAATATTGGTAGAATTTGAAACTCCGTCATAAGCACAATCGATTGTTACCGTTGTGTAAGGACTTTGGCCAACACTGGTGTATTTCTTCCCACGTAAATCTGGGAAAGTAACTGTTCCAATGTCGTTTGTCGATTCCCCAATAGATGATTCAAGTTGGTCGAAACTAAGGGATACAGATGCACTTGGGACGCCATTTGAGTTGTTGTTAATCACCCATACTTCGATGTCCCAAGCCTCTTCAATCCAACCATTACCGTCGATGATTGCACTGGCGTAATCAATGTTTGAGGGTTGATGTAAATGCAAATGTGAATCGGTGTCAACATTCAAAATATGACTGCCCGAATCGCTAAATCCTGACCAATTTAGTTCAACATTTGTGAATTTTAAATCCCCTGTACAACTACTTGTAATCACGTTACTATGGCCAAATAATTGGCCATGGTTGGACAAATTTAAGCAACCGGTACCTGATAAATTTGCATTAGACAAAATACTATTTTCCTCAACATTATGATCAGCATCCCAAACTAATCCTTCATGTGTTCCATACATATCTAAGCCATCGATTTCACCTTCGGCTCCCATTATTTCTATTGCAGGACCACTATGATTTACCCAAGTCTCAACGTCAAGCAGATGAAACATGCCGCCTTGAACGCCAATATTCAAGCCACTATTGTCTATTGAAATCGCTGAACCTGTTACAGGATTGTGAACTTCTAGGTCTTGTAAATGAA
The DNA here is from genome assembly GCA_964516645.1 of uncultured Candidatus Poseidoniales archaeon. Taxonomy (GTDB): domain Archaea; phylum Thermoplasmatota; class Poseidoniia; order Poseidoniales; family Poseidoniaceae; genus MGIIa-K1. The sequence goes on along the minus strand of CAZEXE010000005.1, from coordinate 16,278 downwards.
GGTCTACAGAATCGATGGCGACAACACCGCGGTTATCTCCTACAGAGGTACAATTAGTACAACTCACATCTCCTGATGATGATTCAATGTCATTTGCTCGATTGAACTCAAGACCTGCATCTCCATTTCCTGAACTAGATAAATTAGAGAGGTATACGTATCTCGCGTCGTCTATGTGCACTCCTGAATCCCCATTATTCTGTAATGTCAAACCATCAACAATTGTCGCTGCGCTCTCAAGATAGAATCCCTCTTGGCCATTATCATGCAAGTTCCAATCATTACCTTGTATCGCTCCTCCATTGATTGCAAACACGCCTGGCCCAGTAGAATTAGAAACTTCAAGGCCGTCAAATTTGGCAGCGAAATAAGAAGAACGTACCGAGATTCCTGCTCCCTTAGCCCCAGTCCCTGAACCACCAGTATTATTGATAGACAAATTGGTGAAAACGGTTGATGAATCCACGAAATACAATTGCACGCCAACGGCGTCGTTATCTTCTAGATGTGCATCCTCAATCCATGCACCAGTAGCATTGATTTCTATTGTGGCGGTCGCAATTCCAGGAGTTTTAGCATCGGGTCCGCCTGTACCGCTAATCTGTAACCCTTCGATGATTGCGCTCTGATAATTTGTATAGTTAGTATGATCTTCTTTATCCAAAATCATTGCTTTAAACATTGAATTTTTGATTTCCAAATCCCTCATTACAGCACGTGTGATTGAACCGTCATCTATGTGACGAATTATAGCACCATGATCAGCACGGTCAACTTGAGTATGTTCGATTAATGGTACGCTATCCTCTACCCAAATTCCTGCAGACTGCGCTAATGTTGCACCTGTGATGTTTGTCAATGAAACATTGCGAATCAATCCTCCAGAATTACCCCAAATATTCAGTCCGCGAGTTATTGCATCATTGACATATAACCCATCGACATTTGGGGCGGAACCGGCCCCGATTGACAAGCCGATTCCATAACGCCAATAAGCTGGGAAAGCCCAATCTTGACCTGCTTCCTCTATGACCAGATTTCGGATTGTGGGTGTTGCTGAATTAAACAAATCTACCCCCACATCATCAGCGTTCCAAACTGTCACATTTGCAAGATATGGATCGGAACCATATACTGTAATTCCATAGGTTGAGTGAACAATTGAGGCGTTGTCGATTTTACTTCCTCTACCGTTTGAAGAAGAATTGAATTGTATTCCCATATGGTCGCCTCCTCCGGCATAATCGAAGTATACCGGACATGTTGAGGTTCCTTCAACCGTGATTCTACCTTCAACATAAATTCGAACTCCGTTAGACATCGTAACATTAGTACACGCTGAAATTACCAACTCATCCGTAACTGCAATAGTATGATGATTGTTTAGAACAACACTGCCTGACCAAGTTGTTTGGGCTCTTCCACTTGTCTCGCTAGTTTCTGTATTTACTAGCAAGATTGGAGATTGAATCGAAATCAAAAATATCCCGATGAGAAATATAGCAGATGCGCCTTTACTCCTCACCATAATGTCACACCCCTAGACTACACCATTAGAGTGTTCCCCTTCACGATTCATCACCAATTCAGCATCGGTACAGTCAAGAAGGGGAGTTAGGTGAGCGGCACGATGCCAGAAGCATTCGTCCTCTTCAAAACTGAGCCGACACGAGAACGTGATGTATATCTCGCTTTATCTGGAAAGGATAGTGTTGCTGAAGTGCATGTATTGTACGGAGAATTTGACTTGTTGGTCAGGGTATCATCCAAAAATTCTAGTGACCTTTCTGAAATGCTGATTCAAGAATTTAGACAAATCTCAGGAGTTAAAGAAACTCAAACGATGATTGCAGTAGATTACTGAGGTGGAAATATGGCAACGGGATTTGTTTTGATTACTACAACACCTGGCAAAGAACACGATGTCAGAAATAAATTAGATGATATCGAGAATGTAACAAACCGCTGGATGCTATTTGGCGAGTATGATTTGATCGCCAAAGTTGAAGCTGATGAAGAATACACTCTAACCAAAGTAATCGTCGAAGAAATTCGACCTATCGCTGGAATAACAGATACCAAAACTCTGCTTGGAGCAGAGATTTAATCATAGTAATTTGTGCATTAATTCAGTTGCATCTCGTGCAGCATTGGGGCACAGAGATGTTTTCCAAAGTGAAATGGCTTCAGCCATAGAGGAAAGCGGATTGTGGGTTTTATGAATGGCCCTGTAATACCAAATCATTGCAGCGATTCTTCTAGCCGAGGTTAGGTTTTCTTGGGATTCTTCGCTAGGCAATTCGATTTTCTTGAGTATTGATTCCGCCCTTGATGTATCGCAATTGTGAATCAAAGATACTTGTAGCATCAAAGCCCTCAGGCCAGTTTTAGAAAATGCTTGGTCAATCAATTTCTCGAATGAAGGAGAATTAGCAGAAGTCTCAGCGATTTCTGCTCGTAGTTTCATCGCATTTAATTGCGGGTCATCATTATGGGTCAGTGACTCCAAATTTGCGCGTATTGCGGATGCTTCGGCCCAATTTTCTTGAGAAATAAACCACGCATGACGCACATGCGCCATGGCTACTAAGATTACTTTTCTCAAGTCATCATCGATAGAAGAAATATCAATTTTTTCTAATAATTCTACAACACTGTTGTCAACATCCTTGTGTGGTAATCTATCATCCAATCTACGAGCCGCTTCTGAAAGAAGTAGTCGTAAATCGGCATCATCTGGAACTTCTAATTCGCTATTTCCTTGTAATAATGATAGAGAATAATCCAAGTCTGGGGCATCGCAATGTGACAAATGTTCTGATGCAACTTTCCCTTCACCTCTCTCTATTGCTACCATTGCAGCCATTCTGTGCAAAGAAGGAGTGGGGTGGCGGTAAATCGCATCGCCGATTAAGGCTGCTAGACCTGCGCTTGAGCGAACCAACAATGATTCTGCGTTTCTCATCAACAAAGATTCGATATCACCCTCAGAATTCAGTACATGATGCATCTCAACCAACCTTGCGAGGTCACCTTCTAATTGCGACCAATAATTTGCTGCCTTGGCGTGATCTTGCTTAGTTAGCATCGTTGAGCGAACATTTCTGACCAAATGGTGTAATTCGACTCCATTCTCAAACCATCGCAGTAAAGCATGGTCATCTAAATCGAACAAATATTGTTCATGTTGTAGGAATTCGCATGGAACCGGAACCGGAAGCAAAGATAACTCATCTAAAGCCTTGATTTCATCACCCAAGTCGGAAAGAACCACTTCTTTCACCCATTCTTGTAAATCGGTTCCTGCTTCGGGTAAATCTGAATCTTCATCGTGCATTTGCAAAGCTAAAGGATGGCCTCCTAGACGTTGAGCAATCAATTCCTTTTTCGACAAATGCGGTGGTAATAATTCCACTGCATCAGCAATCTCAAGAGGGGGAACCTCGCTAATTTCGAATCCTTCACTAATCGGCAATGGTGCTCTGCTCGCTAGAATCAAATTCTCTGCCTTATTGGCAAAAATCTCAAATCTTCCTAGATGACGTTGGCTAATTTCTTGTAACTCATCGACGATTAAAATTTCATTTTTTGTCGAGTTCAATACAGCGCTTTCGCTAGTAAAATCAAATCCCCATTCCTCGAAAATTTCTACAATATCCTTGAATGACTCCATTGTTGCAAAGCGAACTGTTTTTCCTTCACCAACCAGTTCATCTGCAATACTGCGAAGCAATGAGGTCTTGCCAATTCCTGGAAGACCAGTTAGAATCAATTTCTTTTTTGACTTCAATTCCTGAATTAAAGAATCTCGACCACGCAGGATAGTTTGCCGAGGAGGTTTGCCAAGTAATTCTCCAACTTTCTTTTTCTCTGGAATCTCGATTCCTTTGCACTCAACACGACCTGCATCCGTAATATGATACACCTTACGTCTGCGACTTCCACCACCGATAACATGTGCTTTTCGTTCTGCTACCAATTTCTTGCGAACCAATTCGTTGAGCGGGGCGTGGAGGGCAGAACGTACCACGCCTAGATATTCGGATAGGCCGGGTAAACAAATACCTCGAGGTACATCCCAAGCAGATTCTAGACTTGAAGGAAAGGTGTCCAAGCGAGCAAGAATTCTTGCCTCGGGACCTGTCACCATGTTACTTTGGTAGCACTCATCAATGATGTTTCTTGCCCTTCCATGATTGCGATGTATTCTTGGTGGAAAGGCGCTACAATCGTATCATGCCGGTGACTCTAGACAAGGTAGATTTACCGGCCAAACCTGGCGTTTACCTATTCCGTAATTCAGAACAAAGGGTGCTATATGTAGGTAAGGCAACCGTTCTATCTCAGAGAATTCGTTCCTATTTTTCGCCAAATCCAGATCGCAAAATGATTCCAGAATTGGTCAAAAAAGCAGACGGCATCGAGTGTATTGTTACCAACTCACCACAAGAGGCTTTGATTCTTGAAAGGCAACTGATTAGACAGCATAGGCCGAGATATAACTCAATGTTAAAGGACGATAAATCCTACCCATTTCTGGCGTTGACCAAGGAAGAATTTCCTCGAATTATGTACACACGTCATCCTCCTGAAAATTCTTGGAAATGGGGGCCGTTTCCAAATGCTGGGGCAGCCAAACAAGTCATCCAGTTGCTTCGTAGGCATTTTGGAATTCGTGACTGCAAGGAATTGCTACCTCAAGGTTGCCTTGCAATGCACATAGGACTGTGTGCGGGGCCTTGCATAGAGGCTGGAAACTATGCTCAACGAGTCGAAAATGTACGTCGAATCCTAGATGGAGATGCAAGTGATTTAATTGAAGAATTAGCAAATGAAATGGATGAAAGGTCAAATTCACAGGAGTATGAAATCGCTGCTTCGATTAGAGATATGATCAAGGCGGTACGAACCGTAACTAGCCAGCAAGTAATCTTGTCAAAAGTATACCGTGAATGCGATGCCATAGGCATTGGAGTAAAGGGAGATTTAGCCGCAATCGTCGTGATTCATGCTGATGAAGGCGTGATTAAAGGACAAGAGTCTTGGCCATTGATTCACCGTGGAGATGAAGGTGATTCTATCGCTTGTTTCATCGTTGAACATTACTCGAATAGAAGGCCGCCAAAAATTCTGCTCACCCCAATTCCTTTGTCAGAAACAATCCAAGATTGGTTGAATGAAAGAAGAGGTAGTAATGTAGAGGTTAGAGTACCTTTGCGAGGTGATTTTGTCACGCTCACAAATTTAGCTAGACAAAACGCTCAGATGCAAATTGAGAGACTTGCAAACAAAACATCTGGTTCTTTAGAACAAAGAGCGGCAGATGAGGCTGCTTCTTTGCTTTCAATGGATTCTCTGGATCACATTGTTTGCTTTGACATGGCTCAGTTACTTGGCGATTCTAGAGTAGGAGCCAGTGTTTGCTTACGAAATGGAAGACCAGCAAAAAAAGAATACAGAACTTATACCATAAAGGGTGAGGCAATCGACGACTTACGGATGATGAGGGAAGTTGTCGAAAGATGGATTAAACGGGTTGAAGATTGGCCTGATTTATTGTTGATTGATGGTGGAGAAACCCATCTCTCAATTATTGCTGACCTCTTGGAAAAACATGGAGTAAGAGATCGCATGGAGCTAGCAAGTCTAGCGAAAAGAGAAGAGACGATTCATCGGGAAGGCCACGACGACATCATTCTTGATAGAAGAGGTAGAGTGTTGGTTCACGCAAGAGATGAAGCGCACCGATTTGTCAACAAATTTCACAGGAAAAATCGTGCAAAGAAGAGGTTATCAGACCCTCTTGAAGGCGTAAGTGGGCTAGGTGCAAAGAAATTACAATCATTAATTCGACATTTTGGTGGACGCCAAGGAATTACACATGCTTCGGTAAATGACCTGAAAACAGTGCCAGGAATTGGCCCCTCTCTTGCGCAAAGAATCTATGAATCACTGCACTAATTCCAAGGTTCATCGCCATACAAATCATAGTCCTTACTATCTTCGTACAAATCGAAATCACCACTACCAGGAGCAGTTGGATCATATCCATCACTCAATGCGGCAAAGTCAGAATCCGAAAGGCCGCCTTTGTCTGTACCCGTTGAAATGACCTTGGTATCAGCAGCATCTGCTAATTCTTGCTTGCGCTTTTTCTTCTTTCTTCTAGCTCGAACTCTCCACACGATTAGAGCAAGAATAATTGTAGGATATATCCAAATTTGAGAAAGGATATACCACCAAGAAATCTTGACGCTGAAAGTGACTTCATCACCCGCAACTAGTGATTCAAGTGAAAGGGTGATTCTCTGTCTACCATCAACTTCGTCGATTTTCTCCCAGCCATTTGCAGTCTGGAAATTCTCCAAAGTTATTCCATCTGGCATAATGAAAGTAACCTCACCACGCAAATCAGAATCGGTTTCCTCATTAAGTTCGAAACCGCCAGCGTCGAAACTGAAATGGAATGGATCACCATTGTTGTCAATTTGGATTCCAGAACCAGTCATTTGCATAAATTGAACTCCAATATTTGTTAATGCATTCTTGAACGCATTAGCAGTATTAATGATTGGAGCTTGGAGTGCAGTTGTTACTCCAACAGTTGGATTACCATCAAGTATTCCTCCCCAGCCATTTGTAACTCCAGCCTCAAATGTAAATTCTGGAATTTTAATGGATAATCTAATTGGAGTTTCATCTCCAATTGATGTTCCAATCCCACCTAGATTCTCCAGTGAAGTAATTATTTGGATTCCGGAAAGGTCTAATTCTAATTCATCGGCTTCATCACTTTTATCTTCAGCAGATTGATGTAAATTCTTGGTCAATTCTTTACCTATTTGACTTACCAAATATTCGAAGCCATCAGAGGTTAAGTCAAATTCAACATCTTCATCTCCACCAAGATCCATCTCATCGGTTAATGGTTCGGCTAAATCGCCTACAATCTCAAAACCAAGTCTAATCAAATCTGATGGAATAACTTCAAGGCTCACAGTAGTGTTATCCGATTTCAGTTTGTCCAATACTTCATCTGGAATCTTTATTCTGTAAACATCTATAGTTGCTGAGAATGATGCAGTGAGATCAATACTTGGCCCCCATTCATTAAAATTCAAGTCGCTGACATCTAATTCTACATCTAAGTCGATACAAGACCAATCTGCTTCATCTGCTGAACAAATTTCATCACCATTCGAGTTTAGAATTGCATGTCTAGGATTATACGCATTTGGGTCGCCAATAGATATTGACAAATCATCAACACCATTGGTTCTTTCAACCAATACAATAGTGCCGTCGCCTGTGGCAGTTTGAAGCCATAATGGTAATATCAACTCCAAGGTTAACTCTGTAGGTGGCAAATTACTAGGAATCATATTTTGAAGCAAATCTTGACCGAATTCTGTTTCAATCGTTAAACCAGAATCTAATATTCTTTGTAAATCGCTTTCTTCGATTGCATCTAATAGACCCGTTGAATCATCTACTTCTTGCTTAATCAAATCCAATATACGTAATTCAAAAGTGTTTGAAGATGCACGCAAGTAAATTGGATGGGTGCCATCCATGGCATTGGGTCCTTCAATACAGTAGTACGCAGGGGTGCCTGGAGGCAATGCTTCTGGACAAGAAGTGTGTGTGAAATTGAGCCCTCCTTCAGGCTCAGGAATACCTACTGAAAGAGACTGTGAAACCCATGAAGGGTTGTTTATTGTAACGTCACCTACCCCGGGCACTGCATCCTCGATTGCATCTCCAACCAAATCCATTGGGAAGTTATCTGTAAAATTGTCTAATTCAACTAAATCGCTTTGATAGGCCAATCTAATTCCATCAGATGTGACCCAAGGAATCTTTGCATTATCAGTAACATCGACTAGCGAAACGCCCCAATCACTCATCGTAGAATCATCAATATGATTGATACCAGCAACAATATCCACCCATGCAGAATCTTCATCGGAAAGATCAAGGGTTACATGAAGGGTAATTCCAGTATCTTGTGGAGTGATTTCAACACTGCTGGTCTGGGTTGAATTTCTATGTCCAATCTCTACACTTACTCCTTGAGAAATCCTCTGTCCAGCGATTGGTGCATCTAGATTATCGATTGACCATTGAGCCGCCATGTAAGATGGTGGCCCCGGCTTGATGACTTGAACACCAGTAGGGTCGACTGACTTCACAGTAGCAAAATCTGGCGGATTGATTACGAAAACAGAATTGTGCCCCGGTTCGCTGAATAAATCGAACTCAGATGTAATGTCAGAGCCCATTACTAGCATGCCACGGTATACTCTTTCTAGGGTGAGTGGGTCTACGCTACCAAGATTAAATGTCGAAGTGGAAAGCGTGACGCTTGCAGTAACAGAAAAGCAAATTGGTGGGTCAAACACATTGTCTGATAATCCAGCATCTTCAGCTGCAGAATCCATATCTGGATTATCGCTACATGTTGTAGTAATACCAGCATTAGAAATCGAATTTACATAACTAGTAGAGATTGAATCTACCGAACCAAATCCACTGTCTAACAATTCTTCAATTGTATCATTCACTTCAAGAATCAACTTTTCTTTGACTGTTGGAGTTCCGGGGCCTGCAGTGGTTTGGTCGAAGTAATTGCGAATCAAATCCGCAGGCGCTCCATCTTGCGCACTCATTCCTTCTGCAGCTAAAGCAGCATTCAGAGCCGCACCATCAAGTCCCAATAAAGAACGGTTAAACTCGTGTAGAGCCCAAGACATTTCCAAATCGATTGTAGAGGTGTCAACCAAATCAAATTCATACACACCTACAATCCAATCTTGTTGATTCTGAGTGCCATCATCAGATTTATCCCAAGTATCACAGGTCCCTCCGTTCAAAGTACAAGCTTGCATTCCTGTAGCGCTAGCCAGTGGGGCAAATACTGAAATTACGAATATAAAAATCAAGGAAAATGCGAGTCTCCGATTCATGCTACCATATATTGTGTGGACTGGGACATTTAACATGGTTTGCCATCGTGCAGTCAAATATGGCTTTATCGTTCGCGTACTTGTGCAGTCGAGATGAGGCTTCGAGTGAATATGAACGATTAAAGAAAGATAATTTGCTCAATCCAGGCTTGAAACCAATGCCATATGGTGATTTTATCGCAATTCCAGTGCTCAAAGGTGAATTGGAATTAGACTTTCAAGAAGTAGAGAGGCACAACCCGCATGAATCACTCAAAGCCATATTACCAAACCCTCCAAAACGCTGGGAAAAATTAGGCGACATGGTAATCTTCCAAGAAGGAACTGATACCTCTAAATGGCCATTAGAAGAGGTGGCAAGCGCGTTAGGAGTGAAGCGAATCGCTATTCAAAATGAAATCGAAGCAGGTGCAATTCGTAAATCGCAACTGGAACTGATTTTTGGAGAAGATGGATGGGTAATTCATCGTGAAAATTTCGTGGAGTATGAATTCGATGCTACCGAGGTGATGTTCTCTTCAGGAAATGTGACCGAGAGAAGAAGAATGGGTCAACTACAAACCGAAGACGAAGTAATCGTCGATGCTTTTTGCGGCATAGGATACTACACATTGCAATTTCTTGTGCAAGGCCGTGCTAAGCACGTTCATGCTTGTGAAATAAATCCCGAAAGTATTCTCGCTTTACAAAAAGGACTTGCAAGGAATGGTGTGAGTGATAAATGCACAATTTATCCAGGTGATAATCGGCAAACGATGAAAGAAATGCGGGGTATTGCAGACCGAGTTATATTGGGCCTAATTCCTTCCTCGATGAATGCATGGGGGCTCGCTATTAGATGCTTAAAGGATACAGGAGGAGTAATTCATGTTCACATGAATGTGCATGAAGATGAAATCGATGAATGGGTGGGAAAAACAACTGAATGGTTTGCAACTGCATCTGGAAAAAATGTAACTGCGATTCACACGGAGAAAGTGAAACAATATTGTCCACGAATAATGCATGTGGTGCTTGATTTACAGATTGGCTAAGAGTGATCGTCCAACAGGATTGCATCTGGCTCTTCTTGGCGCCCCCCAACATAGAATACATATCCTGCAATACCTAGTCCAATCAATACGACTGAGACTGTTACCTTGCCTGCAGTTGTTGACAAGAACGACTGTGCCTCATCCTTTGCAGATTCATCTTCATACGGAATAACTCCAATCATTTCAATGCTTGAAATATGAACTTCCCACATTGGCCTACCTGCTGTGGATGCAGGGTTGACCACAATTTCTTCACCGGTGGGATCATCAGATGTAGGAACTGTAGCGATTGCCCTAACATGACTCATTCCGTTACGTACGATTCCGAATGTAGCATATCCCTCATCATCCCTATTTTCTGGGTCCAATCCGTGAGCCTCAGTCTCTGCGATATACCACTGAGTATCTGCACTGTTTGGGTCTTGACTTCGAGCCATTCCAATAGCACCATCAACATGTGACAAATTCTCGTTGTGCTCTAAATCCAAAGTGTGGCCATCACCGCCACCGCCACATTGAGGACTGGTAGCAGGATATATTGCAGTAGTTTTACAGGTTGGGTCTCCTGCTTGAGTAACGAAATCATCGATAACTCTGTGGAAAAATATACCATCATAAATTCCGCTTTCAACATGCATAATCATGTTATTAGTTGTACTAGGTGCCCATTCCTCGAACAACTCAATGATAATTTCACCTTGAACTTCGGATGAGAAATGGCCTGGTTTGTATGAAACTTCAATCTTCAAAACCGCATCTCCCGGTCTTGGATTATCCATCGGTGAGCCTTCTAATTCTGGACCGTCGTCCCAACCCGACATATCGACTTCGATATCGCGCCAAGGCTCATCGCCAGTCTCGTAATTTGCCCCCGCGACTGGCACGAGAAGCAGCAAACAAAGTAGGACTGCTATGGCTCGCATGAAAGGGCCAGTATCTCAACTTATGAAATCATTCTTCTCTAGACATTCTTGCATGCCTAAAGGATTGAACGCAAATGAAAGTGTACATTGAACCTGTCAAGAGTAGCATCAACATCGATCCTGATGCATAATTCAAACCATCACCCATGACCATGAAAAAGCGAGTTCCGCCTAAAGCACAAAGCAATCCAAAAGTTGCAGCAATATGCATCCATAACTTTCGCTTCTCTGGAACCTTAGTGGACATTATTCCAGAAACCAATAAAGGAATTCCAAGCAGTGAAGGGAAGTAAGAAGTGATTGATTCGGAACCGGAAATTTGTGAAACTACAATCCCCCATGCGATTAGGAATACTCCATATCCAGTGGTGATTGTTGGAATTGATTGGCCTGCAAAGGTAAATTGTTCGCTCATGATTGGTGCTTGAGCACCAACTCTTTGAGGATTTGTATTACTGAGACTAATTAAGCGAAAACTGATGAGTGAGTAACTACTCGTGTATGATGATGCAGGACGAGATATTCGAGGCTGAAATCATCCCTGATTCGGGTGATAAAGTTCTCAATGTAACCTTGGCTGCAACATTTGCAGTAGCGGTAATTTTCCTGTTATTGGGCACTAGTATCGGCCATATAGCAGACGATGCTGCATTGAATGAAAAGACCTCACAATACTGGTGGGAAGTTCCTTTGCATGAGCGCCATAAAATGAATTTAGATCTCACTCAAGAAAGGTCGGTATTGCCGATTAACGGAACCTATGAGGTTCTAACCTACACCGAGCATTTCGTTGATGTCGATTTACCTCTTTCCGAAGAAGATGCAGGATTCCCCGAAGATGATGTGATGCATGTTGCACTTTGGTTACCCGATGTACCAGAAGGAGTAACTGTTCCAGTGATTATGACGATTCACCCGTACTACGATTTCGGTGGAGAAGGTATGCCAGGGGTTGGTGACGACTCAAATCCCAACACGATACCTGACAGAGGAGTAGGTGAGTGGATATACAACAATTTCATCTCTCATGGATACGCACTTGCTCAAGCATCTACTTTCGGTACGGGAAAATCTACTCATTGTCAAGACGTCAAAGGGCTGGGAGAACAAACCGGAATTCAAGCGGTTGTCGATTGGCTAGGCGAGCAAAATTGGTCTAATGGTAATGTTGGATTGATGGGCAAATCATATGCAGGTACAACGAACTGGGAAGCTGCTCAAAACCCATCAGAACACCTGAAGACAATCGTGCCAATTTCAGGTTCGATTGGGGTTCAGGAGATGTTTTACCGCAATGGATCGAGTGAAGCAAGAGCTGTTGGTTATGATGCTGCATACCAAGCAGCGACAAGCGACCTAACAACCGATGAGTTACGAGTTTGCCAAGATGATTTGGTAGGCCCTTTGAATCCATTTACTACTCACTTGTGGGCACACTATGGTGGCGCAGAATGGAATGATTACTGGGATGAAAGAAGACACCTGCCTGATGTTCTTGAAAACTATCGCGGCAGCGTTTACCTTGTGTGGGGAATGCAAGATTGGAACGTGGACCCCTACCATGCTTTCCCCACATACCAACTGATGAGGGATGCAGGAATTCCAGCAAGGGGAATAATGGGCCAATGGGCGCACAATTATCCCGACCAACCAACAACTCACCAAAATGCAGTGTCTCCGGGATATGGGGCTGAAGCATACCCCGAGATGAGCAGAATGGATTGGGCAGTTGACCTGTTTTGGTGGTTTGAATATTGGCTCAAAGGAAATGGCGAGATGCCTGAATTGCATGTGCAAATGCAACGTAATGACGGGCGCTGGCATGTAGAGAATACTTGGCCACCAGAGGATATGTATTGGGAAGATATCACCCTAGACCAAGCAACTGCAACCGGTAGCACGGTCAGTTCTTCTTCAAGCGTTACCGTGACCATTCCTGCTTCCAGTTCTGATAGGTTCATTTCTGGCCTGCCAACACTACACCTATCTGTTTCAACAAGATGTGATGGCGGACAGATTTTTGCCACAATGAAAGATGCGACTGAAAACCTACGAATAGGGCATGCTACAATGGATGTAAGGTATCGTGATGGAGGATATGATGCGAAAACCGTGATTCCATTTGCAACCTATACAATGCAAATGGAGTTCAATCCAATCGATGCGATTATCCCTGCAGGCCACGAAATTTCACTGATTTTGACCGAAACTGGAGAGGATTACCTCCCTAGCCCCTGTGCTGGCTTGGGAATGGGAGTGAACATAGATTCGTCTTCTACATTCAGTTTGCCATTAATCGACCGCGATGAGACCGATGCTCCTGAATGGTTTGAAGTTCCTAATTGGTGGGATGTTGAAGAATGAGGGTTCTTGCCTTCGAAGATTCTGTTGATATTGAAGCCCTGCTAATTAGCGGTGGCGTTGACCTATCAAAATACGAGTTCAAGCAATACTGGGATACACAAGACCACCTAGAAAGAATTGCCAAATACTCTCCAGACATACTGATGTTAGACCATTATATGCCGCCAACCAAAGGTTTGGGAGTTCTCAATAATTTATTAGCATCTAATGTGAAAAGACCTGATATTATCGTAGCGATGAGTTCTGCTAGTATGGCAAATAACGCAATGCTAAATGCTGGCGCAGACCTTGGAATAATCAAATTCAAAATTCCTGAATTGAAAATGTGGCATCAATCGTGAGGCTGCCAATCGTCTTGGCCTGGCTCCCTGTACCACCAGTAGCCATCATCATCCTTCCACCACTCTATGCCGTCATCATCGGTGTAGTAATTTTCATCCTCTTCTTCGACATTAGGATCCTCTAGGCCACTTTCTTCAGCCATCTCCTTCTTCAACTGAGAAATACCTTCCTCAGCATCAGCGAATACTCGGTTTTGAGTGCGAATCTCGTGGTTGTGGTCACCCGCAGCAACTGCATCATCTGAATCTGCATAGAAATCGGCTGCCATTGTTTGTCTGAATTCTTCAAATTCATCTCTACCAAACGAACCTAAAAATTCATCTCCCTGTGATTTCATTAAATCGTCCAAATTCTTGCGTTTACCAAGTTTCAAGTCTGGAGAATCGGGCATGTCTCCATCATCATAGAATGAATCGCTATCATCTGTAAGTTTGGAGAAAGAACGTCCTTCTGGGTCAACTTCTTCGATTGCTTCAATCACTAAATCGTGCTCTTCTTCATCGATGTTGCCTTCTTCGTATTGCTGGCTAACAGTCTTGACCAACTTTCTCAAAGTCTTAGCAAGAGCTCTGTCGCTACCTGCCTCATCAACGACCTTGTCAACTTGCTTCAGCAAGCGTTCGTATGGACTTCCGGTGATAGCACCGAAGATTCGTCCAAAGCCGCGCTTCTTCTTCGCCATGGTGCCAATGCATTCGTCGAGGTATTCAAGGATTGCCCGACAAGCGTACTTTTTGCGACTTCTTCATGTCTAAGCACCTATTCGGGGACTCATGGTGAGCGATTGGTTAGCAGATGCTGTCGCTATCTACAATGATGAATCTCATAATCGCAGAGACGAATATGTTGCTCAAGTCCACTTTCCTGCTAGACTACTGGAAAATATTCTCGAATGGGCATTCAAGGCCCTTCCCGACGAGATTCTTGTTGGTCTAGATGTCTCAAAAGAACAAAATCTACCCGAAATTGAAGTCGAATTCCAGGGTACAAATCAAAAACACAACTTGTTTGCTGGTCAAGGTTATCGAATACATGAAGCGAAGATGGTTAACCGTGGAGATTCTTTCTCTGTCCATCATTTACCTGAAGAATGGACTGACGAGGTATTCGGCACCGATAGAGGCCCAAGGGCAGGTCGTTTCACTCACTGGTTACACACTCATCCAAACTGTCCAGCGATACCAAGTGAGGCTGATGCTGATGCTGCACAATCTACAGATGGTGTCGACCTAATTTTAGGCATCCAATTCTCTCCTGAGGGGCCCTTGCCTTGGTTCGATAATATCGAAGGAGAAAGAAGAGTGATTGGCGAGAAAAAATCTTGGTTTTCTCGTAAAGATAAACGACAGGTCTTGGGAATTGCTCCAACCGGACACAGAATTCATTCCTTGGAATTAATCGCATTCCATAAGGCAGGACTTGGAGTAAATGTCGTCTTTGTCAACGATGATGGTATCGCTTACTGACACATCGTCTCAAACTTGTAGGATTGTAAGAATTCTTCGAGGTCGTCAAGTCGGTCTGAATTTACTCCAAAGTCAGAGCCGCCTAATCTTGATTCACTATGTACCTCAATCCATCCACATTGATTGAGGTAGGTGACATCATCAGGATACTGCATCAATAGAGTTCGATCAACAATATGTCCTTCACGAAACGTGGTAGTAAATCCTCGTGAATCCGCCCATTCTTCCATCGCTTTGTGTAATTCTTCATCGCTTACATCAAGCGAGATTTGGCGGTGGTCACAGTTTCTAGAGTTCTCAGCACACTCCTTGGGCATTCCATCAGGGGCAAGGGGTGTAGACAGGATATTCATCACAAGTATGCATGCAAGATAAGCAGCTGGTGCCCATTGCCACTTTGGGTTTGACAAATCATCACCTTCGCTGCCAACCGTTCTCGCTCCATTCGTAAACGATAGGTTGACCTGTAGGAATTTCCAATTTGAGAACCTCTTCTTTGGATAAACCCTCGATGCTCATAACGATTGAGCGCAGGCTATTTCCATGAGCGGCAACGAATACGTTCTTTCCATTTGCAAGAGCAGGAATAATTTCTTGGTCAAGATATGGAATTGTGCGCTCTGCTGTTAACTCCAATGATTCTCCATTTGGAGGAGGGGTATCATATGAGCGTCGCCAAATGTGTACTTGTTCATCTCCGTATTTGTCACGGGTCTCCTGCTTGTCAAGACCCTGTAAATCGCCATACATTCGCTCATTCAATTGCCAGGACACGAAAACAGGAAGCGAATTCTCTCCTGAATCACTGGATTGGGCCCACTGTACCATTCGGGATTCATTCTCGCTCAATGAATCGCCACTAGCAGAATATTGGAAGATTGGTGTTTTGCCTGAATCGTGTTGTGCTAAAGCGATCATTGCAGTCATTTGTGCACGGATTAGAGTAGAGGTGTGAACCTCATCAATCGGTAGGGAAGCAATCTCCTTACCGCCTGAAATCGCTTCTTCAATTCCCTTATTTGTCAGGGGAACATCTACCCAGCCAGTGAATAGATTTGCAGCATTCCACATCGATTGACCGTGCCGCATGAGGATGAGGAGCGCCATGTCTCTCATGTCAAGGGGCGACGGCTACTATCCTTCAACCTTCTCAAGGTAATAGCATAGGAATTAGCCACAATGC
>CAZEXE010000004.1:55536-60976 GCA_964516645.1 uncultured Candidatus Poseidoniales archaeon | reverse complement strand
GATGTCCGCCATCGAATGGAATCATTGGGAATAGATTGGTAAATCCAAGTAGAATGTTCACCCAAATCAACCAGAACAATAGGTTGACTAAGAACAAAAGGCCACTCAATCCAATCAGTGATGCAAGCCAACCATCACCGGAATCAAGCATTTCTTCTTGTGCAGGGTGAATAGCCACCCCTTGATATTCAAATGGTGTAATCAAAAGTTGACCTACGTTTATTGGAACACTGATTAGGTAACCTACTGCACTTGTTTCGAAATCTGGATGTGCCCACCCTGCTAAGCGGTCAACACCTGCAGTTCCACCCGCGAGATTTTGAACTCCTAGAAACGCATCACCTTGTTTGACACCCATCGATTCAAGGAGGTCTTCATCGTATCCTAAATCGATGTAATAATCGTATTTATCAGTCAGATTAACCATCAAAACTTCAGTGCTTCCATTACCATATCTCACAACTTCCATTGGAACTGTTTGACCTGCTGATAGTTCTTCCATCACATTGGCGAAATCATCAGCATCAGAAATCGCCGTTCCATTAATTTCAGTGATTACATCCCACGCCTCAAGTCCAGATTCATCAGCACCAGAATCCACGATAATTTGACTTGAATGCACGCCAGGGTTGGCTGCTGAGAATTGTCCAGCGACTTGTCCTAGTAGAACGATTAGAATGAATGCAGCAAAGATATTGGTCGCTGGACCTGCAGCAAACATTCTCTGTCTCTCTCTTCGTGGTGAATTAGCGATTTCATTGTACTCAGGTTCAGCAAATGCTCCTAAGGGCAAAGGTCCTGCCATTAGTAGTCCAAAATTGCGTACTCGCATTCCGTGTGCTCTCGCTTGTATTCCGTGGCCGAATTCGTGAATCACCAAACAAATTACAAAGGCTAAAATTCCCCATCCTAGTGGGATAATGGGACTTAATCCAGGTATTGCAACCAATTCTGAAACAGGTCTTGCTTCCGCTTGATTACCCATAATTATTGCAGAAATTATTGCCAGCAAGATAAGGACTGCTACAATGAACATAGCACCCCAACACACCCACAGGGATATTTCTCCATAAGCCCGCCAAAATTTGCGTGGTTTCGAGATTATTTCAAGAGATTTTTTACCCTTTGGTGTTCTAATCATTAGAACCATTCCAAAGAATATTCTTGAAGCATTCCACTCGTCTAATTTACCACTATTCTCCCAATACTTCAGTAGAATGTACCATGCTATAATGAGAAGGAAGACTTCAGTCCAGCCGATTTCGACTGATAGAAATCCGCTTCCCATATTCTGTCCAGTCACTGCTTACACTTCAATCCCCTGTCGAGTAGTTATTGAAGGACCTATACTTGGCACTAGCATGGACGCAACAAGCCTTGAAGTAAATTCATGGATTGTTGAAGCGTTAGGAGAAGACCCCATCGACCTTTCTATTTGGGCAGAAGAAGAGGATTTTGTTCAACTTTTGATTCGACTTTCAGATAGAGTTGTGATTTTAGATCTCTCAATAGATGATGGAGAGATTGTGGAAGAAGATTCTCTTGTCATCCGTGAGGGACAGGGCTGGCAACCAAATTCAATTCAAACTAGAAGAATGCCAGATGGTTTCGTTCGATTTAGACATCGCTCAAATGAGATTTTGTTGGCTCCAAGAGTAAGATCGCCAGATTGGGCATCCAATTTGTTAGAGAGTTGGTTGAGTGAGATAAGAAGCGACTCAGGTATTCCAAAGACAAAGCAACAAAGAATTTCTAGCCTGAAACGAAATAGAGACAGGGTTGAAAAATTGTTGGATCAGGCTAATCTTACAGACATAAATGACGAGATTAGATACATCGAACATAGACTGGATAGTGCAGATTTCAAATTATCTGGAGCCGATGTCAGCTATTCTTCTTCGGAAGAATAAATTTTAGCAATCGCTTCTTCACGCTCCGCCTCAATGACTTCAGGGGAATTTCGCAATATTCTATTGATTACAGGTTCGATAACCATTGGAGCAACTAGAACTGCTCCCACGAATACAAGTAGGTATACGAAGGAAGGCCCTGGCACTTGGCTAATGCCCGGTGAATCGTCTCCACTCACCATTAATTTCACAGTGCCTAACCACGGAATTTCAGCACCTGATATTCCGATGATCCAATCCTCTTGAATGGGTCTAATCATTCCACTATGAATTGAGGAAAGTCCCTGTGCAAATTCGAATACACCTTGGTCATCATTACAATCGTTATTGTCTCCTAAGGTGATATATCCAGGGTTCATTGGTGTGTAATCTTCAACACTAAACCATTCTGAACCGTGCTGTGCAGCAACGCCGCCACAAGCATATTTGCCTGTATTTACTCCATCAAAGATTAGATTGATTTTTTCGACATTCACTTGGTCTGAATTAGGTACAGACCAAGACGTAATACATGTTCCTTCCCAAAATACACCTTCAGTACATTGATTTTGGTCATTGGGAGGCATACTCTCTCCAATTACAATTTCAAATAGAGCACGATGGATAATTGGAGTGCTATCACTCTCACCGTTTCGCTCGAAAATTATCACATCACCTTCCAAGCCAAGAGATTCATACCCATAGTAGGTTGAACTGGGGTCGGTTGCTTCTGCGAAAGTAATGATTCTGTTATCATCTGGCGAATGGACCAAGACCAAATCACCAGCATCGATAGTTCCTATTTCACCACCCGCCTCGTGTTGCATCGAGTTAGATTCTACCACAACTAGAGGGGGCATTGAACCTGTATGTGCCCACATGGCAAGCACTAGAAGTGCGATCATTCCTGCCGCCAAAACAAGTTCGCGGACGAGTGTACGCATTGGATTGGAGTCGCCCATTACAATTACCCAGTAATCAGCGCTTCTTCAATCCCTTCTCTTGAAGGAATGCATTCCATGCTTCTTGGTGACCTCCACCAAGGATACGCGCTGCTTCATCACCGTCACCTCTCATCTTTCGAAGTTCAGAAGTTGACTTGGTTGCCATTATTGCATCAAGAGTCTTGGCTCTAGCATTTAGATTTATGAATGCTGGTGCAGAAACTGCTAATCCAATTGCACCGGTCACAATCAATATAATCGATGTGCCAGTATAATCTGAAAAATCAGCATTGTCTTGTAAAAACATCAATTGTGCCGCTGACATAGTTGTCAATAAAGCGAATGCGAAGGTCGCAGTACCTGATATTCGAAGTTGTTTTCCGTGTTGGTTTTCCCACCAGCCCATGTGTCTCACCTGTTTGGCGAGTGACCCGCTTCTTATTCGATTTTTGCTATTTACAAAGTGACTTGACGGAGCATTGTTGAAATGTAATGAACCCGCGTGGGCCGAAGGCCCACAGGGCAATGAGGCGGGGAATCAATGAAAAAATCACTATTCTTGACCACGATTTTCATCATCTCTATTTTGTCGCCAATCGCCTTAGCGGATGTCACCGAGACCCAATTCCAAGATGGTTCAACATCTTACACTCACACATTTACTGGTACAGGTGATGGCTTTGCTGGAAACTTAACCTTCCCTTATGGTGCGGAAGTGTCTTCGGCAACCTTCGACATTGCTGGCCATCCGTCTTCGACAACTTGGGGCAATTTAACAACCAATTCCGACTTTGGAGGAACAGGTAGTGGAACTTGGATTGGAATCCCTCCAGGATTTGCATATGGCAACCGAAATAATTTGGATGTTCAGAATAACCAAGTCGAGTTGGTTGGAAATCCAACCAACAATGTAAACGGACTCGATAGATCAGTTGAAGGGACCTCTACTGGAACCATCAACAATACTGGTGGCTTTGCTGCAAATGGTGACCAAGGTTTCATTGGTTCAACAAAACCACTAACAGATTTCTCCCTGACCTCATCCACATCCAGTTATCGTGGATTCGTTATTGTAAATGACGATGAATACCTTTCTGCAACATTTGCTGGGTCTTCAATCTACACCACTCCAGTTGTTAAGCGTTACAATTCTACAACCGGTGCATTCATCGGCTCATCTAGTATTTCTTCAGGTTCATGTTCATACACCACTCCTTTGTATGCTACTTATGATGCAACCAGTGACGGTAATGGGACTGTATGGACTGTATCGTATAGTTATCGAATCTTAGTCAAGTGGTCAGTTTCTACAACCGGTGCATGGACTTGCCAAGCGACTTATGCTTATTCTGGAAATTACTACCCAATGGGAGTTGATATCGACGAAGATACCGGACGGATGTTTTTGCTGATGTATGAGTCTCTACATCCTAATTACAATAGATATCTGTATGAGATAAATCCGAGTAATCCTACCTCAATAAATGGAAGTTGGCTTTTAGGTTCTAAAGAGCAATTGGGCACGCCAAATACTCAGCCTAGTGGTTTGATTGTGGATCTTCCAAAGATTGTAACCAATGAATACTACAGGGATTCTGGCTATCATAACCATTTCACTATGGATGGAATTTTTGTTGAGAGAATTGGAAAAATTGAACTTGATAGTGCTGGACATTATGGAATGGACCAATTAGGAGACAATACATTTGGCTACCAGTGTCATTATAGTTCATATTGCTCTTCGACTTCGAATAAGATACAGCGTCAAGGTACAGGTGCAATTTACGACCATAGAACTGTTTCTGGTTCTTCATCAGTTGTCACCAGTACAACAACTTCTTTGTCAAAGCAAGTAAGCGAAATTACGGTATCAGCTTTAGTTGGATATATACCTGATAATACGAGCATAGAATTGCAGGTGTCAAACGATGGTGGCACAACTTGGTTAAGTGGAGTATTCAATCAAAAGTTGACATTTATTAACTCAGGTTCGAGTATTGTTTGGAAAGCATATCTCAATGGAACATCTACAGAAACTCCGGTATTAGATTTCGTTGTATTGACTTACTCTACGAGTTATCAGACTAGCGGATATTTCCAACTTCGTTCGAATTACTATTCTGGAAATGCACCGGTTGCAATTACAGCATGGTGGAATGCTACGACACCTGCAGGGACTGGCCTGCAAGTTGAATTCCAAGATACCTCGACAAAGATTTTCCAATATAGTGGGGAATCAAAGACAGTATCTATGACTAGTGGATATATCTACATCTATGTCAGGTTTACATCCACAGGTACCAATACTCCTACCCTAGACGACATACACATTGCTATGCATTCTAATGCACCAGAACAAGTTGGAATCGACATTGGTGGCGATGGAAGCAAAGAATGGACTAGTCAAGGAGTGTTATTGGGAACAACAACTCGTGGAGGAACTACCTTCGTGAAAGCATTCAATGATTTGATTCCAGATACTGGTGCAGGTAATGTTGTCATCCCAGTACATGTTAGTTCTCAATCTGCGGGAACTGTAGAGTTAGAGAGGTTTAGTGTAACTTATTCAATAAATACTGTCAACTTAGACATAAATATCCCAAATGG
>CAZEXE010000004.1:41332-55436 GCA_964516645.1 uncultured Candidatus Poseidoniales archaeon | reverse complement strand
AAATCCAATTTCCCCGACCAGGAAAATGTTAGATTCACTACCGGTTGCTTGGATACATCCGGTAGCAATGGATTCGCTCCTACACCATTATCCAGCAGCACTGGGTTACGGGTAAACAATTCATTTGGTCTTGGTTGGATGAATGTAAGAGATAATGATGGAGAAATTACTTCTAGTGATGTAGAGGATGGAAATTGGGTTGCCGCTGGAGAAACATTGCACTTCCAAGGTGCAATGTGGTTTGCAGATTCTACAGATGCTCCAAAGGATAGCGCATTTGATGTACGAATCGCTCAGAACGGTTTCGTACATGCAGATTGGAGAGACACATCCAATATTAACGGGTCATTCTTTATCTCGATACAAATGCCGGATATAGATGTTGAAAGCGGTCTATCCTATGAAATTCAAACTTACAATGAAAGAGATGCTAGCAAAGTATTGGCATCCAATTCTGATTGGTTTAGATCATACAAGGTAGATGCAACTCATCCCGAAGCATTGACAACATATCCTGAAAACGATGCATATGAAGCAGCCAATGAAGCCCAAAAGGTCAGCATAGGCGTTTCTGATGCAGTAGGCGATCCTACCGAATTGAGTCTGTATTATTGGGTTGAGGCTGACCATGATTTGAATAGAAATGGAGAAGCGGATTCAAGTGAATATGCGCACAAAACTGTGGTGAACGAAACCGAAGCAGACTACAAGGTCTTCTCTACAACAATTGATCATTCGAGAAATCCTAACATGGGTCGTGTTTCATATTATTGGGATGGCGGAGATAGAGCTGGAAATCCATTACACTATTCCACAATTATCGATGACCAAACATACACTTGGGAGAGCGGTCCGGGCTTTGATGCCGATGACGCTACATTCAGAAGCCGAAAGGACTCATCTGCAATTTTCACAGGACTTGACTGGGTTGGACATAACGATGGTGCACCAATCTTTGCGGGAACAGAACAGACCATATCTCTAGGTTTGATCGATGCAAATACTGCAATCGATTTCGAATTTATCGATTTAGTATTCGACTTCGAGGGTCCAGATAGTGAAGTAGACCAGCAAAGAATCTCATATTACGGAATTAGCGATATATTCGCAAGCAATTCCGAATACATCAACTTGGCAACAACTTCTTCGATGGTACAAACAACAAACGAATCTGGAATGCCGTTGATTTTAATTGACTTCCAATTCACAATTGGCTGGGATTGGCCTGATGAGGAGATTTCCGATCTTGCTCTTGAATACAAAGAGCGAGGCTCAGAGTTCCCAACTCGCCACATTATTGCAGAACACACGTTTGTTGTAGAGAATGATTTGGTGCTTGATGCAGCATCCTTCCTAGTTGAAGATATTAGCGAACCAAGAACAGGAATCGTAGCAGATGGTAGTAGGGTAAGGAATGATGACCGCCTAGAGTTTACTGGAAAGGTAGTCTATGAAGGTAGCAATGTTCCTGCTCCAAACGATGCCTCAATCGTTATCGAAGTATTCGATGGTGAGAGCATTTGGTCTGATGGTTCTATTGCGCTTGATGGCGGCTATTCTGTTGAAGTGCCATTGTCTCATGCTGAAACCTTGCAATCTTCACCAACTAGAACATGTTTAATCTCAATTGGTGGAATACCGGGTACTGGAGAAGATATGACTGGTCAAACAGTCTCTACTACACTTAGAGTGGTTGTAGATGATACTGCTCCAAGAGTTGTCAGTAGGGCAACTCCTCTCAATGTAATTGACATTTCTGCAACTACTGACCTAACCAAAGTTCCTGTTGAATTCCATGGAACCGAAGATGCGGATATGACTGGCTCGGAACAAATTGTCCATTGGGTAATGCGTGACTCCAGTCGTACTTTGACATTGGGTGCTGGTCAATCCAAGTTAGGAATGCAGCAAGATGGACAGATGGTAATTTGGACTGGTACAGTCGACTTGACTGACGAAGGCCGCATTACTTTGCGTGAAGGAGATTGGGTTGGATTCTATCTAACCGGATATGATTCTGCAGGTAACGAATTCCCTCTCGTGTCTAATTCAGAAGCTAGCCCAATTGCAGAAATCGCTACAGATGATACCGATTTTGAGAGACAGTGGGTTCGCTTGGGTGCGGTGGGCCCGCAATTGAAGATTGGCTCAATCGAATTGTCGGATGATCATGTGGCTCCAGGCCAAGAAATCCTAATTACAGCAGATGTACTAAACGTGGGAGGAGAAACCAACTTCCAGTTCAAGGTTGCATTCTATGCAGGAGATTCTATCGTACCCTTCGATACTGTTACACTGAATAACATCGGTGGAAATCAAAAGATTCCTGTATCTGCAACTTGGAATGCAAAAGAAGGAGTAGACCGAATTCGTGTGGTAGTAGACCCTGATGATGTAATTGTGGAAGTAAACGATGATGACAATTCAGCAGAGCACAAGGTAGAAATTGTCTATGTTTCATACATGGGATGGTTTGATTCAATTCGTGAACAGCCTCTGATTTGGCTATTCTCAATACTTTCGATAATCGTACTCGTTGGGATTGGAATTACTGCTAATCGTACCGCTATCACTCATGGAGACGATTCCCTTTACGAAGAAGAATGGGAAGAAGACGAAGAAGAATGGGACGAAGATGACGAGGAAGAAGATGACGACGACGATTACGATGATGACTATTGATTCTCAAATCGTTGCCCTCTTGAACCAGTGACTTCGCCCATCAAGCATGGCCGAAGGTGTTTTCTCCAAACTTGACCAAAGTTTGCAGAAGGCTCTTGACGAAAGAAAATGGGTCCCTACTCCCGTTCAACAAGTCACTCAAGACGATATCGCAAGAGGTGGCGATAGGTTAGTTGTCGCGCCAACCGGCTCTGGGAAAACTATGGCTGCAATGCTTCCTTTGTTGGACAGGTGTCTCAAGGAAAATTGGGAGGGGATGTCAATATTGTACATCACTCCTTTACGCGCCCTAAATCGAGATGTAGACAGGCGCCTTGAAGAAATTACTACCGCAATTGGCCTACGTCTTGGATTGAGACATGGGGACACAACTCAATCCGAGAGAAACAAGCAAGTTCGAAATCCACCAAATGTGATGATTACAACTCCAGAAACATTCCAGTTGATGTTTACGGGCTCGAAATTAAGGGAGTTGTTGCGAAGTGTGCAAGCGGTTGTAATCGATGAAGTGCATGAGATGGCCGATGGAGAGAGGGGTTGGCAGTTGTCGGTTGGGATTTCAAGATTAGAATTATTCATCGGAAGACAAGTGCAGAAGATTGGTCTTTCTGCTACTGTAGGAAATCCACAGCAGGTTGCCAAATGGTTGTCGAATAATGCTGAAGCAATTAACGCGGTAACACCTCGCTCAACAGAGTTATCTGTTGACGTAGTAATTCAAATGCCGGAAGATGAAATTGGTTCCCTAGAATTAGCAATTTCATCTAGAGCCCATGCAACATTGAGGGGGCTTGCGGATATAATCTCGAAAAAGCACCCTTGCTTAGTTTTCGTAAATTCCAGAAATAGTGCCGAAACAGTATCACAGCGATTAAGCGCAATAGCTCCCGATTTGTTGATTGGTGTGCACCACGGCTCTCTTGCTAAAGAGACTAGAACTCAAATGGAAAACGACCTACGTAATGGAAATCTGCAAGGCTTGGTATGTACTTCAAGCCTAGAGTTGGGAATAGACGTAGGTAGTGTCAATCACATTGTGCAAATCCGTTCTCCACGTTCTGTAGATAGAATGCTGCAAAGAGTTGGAAGAGCAGATCACAGATTAGGTGGCGTTGGTAGAGGCCATCTCTTGTCATGGGAATGCGATGATATTTTTGAATCAGCAGTGATTGCTCGTAAAGCCGTTGCTGGAGAAATCGAACCTGTCGAATGGAGGGACAAACCACTTTCCGTTGCTGCCAATCAAATTGTTATGATGGTTCATAGCCATGGTGCCCTTCCAATAGATGAAGTTTCACAAGCGATTTCGGGCGCTTGCCAATTCGAAGGATGGTCTCGTGAAGATACGATTTCAATTGGGAATATTTTGGCTGATAGATGGGTTATTCGATGTGTGGAAAATCCTTCTACGGTTCCATGGTATCGCTGGCCGCATGATGTCTGGCAAGAGTTGAATCGCCATTCTAAGAAATCGCTACCAGAGCAACCTAAACTTGCCTTTGATGAAGAACCGAGTGAAGATTTAGCAAAATTGACATTCGATGTTCCTCCAAAGTATGCAAAGGGCTGGATAAGTCGTTCAGGAAGAACTCGAGAATGGGTTACAAACCATCTCTCAATGATTCCAGATAAGCAATCATACCGAGTTAGAGATGCTGTTACCCGCAAGTTACTTGGAAATGTAGACGAAGCATTTGTCCTATCTCTAAACGATGGAGGAGAAGACCAAGATGGAACCAAACGAAGATTTGTAATGGCGGGTAGAACTTGGATTGTAGTAGATGCCGACCCTGAACAAAACGAGTTACTAGTTGCACCCGTTTCAGACCAAGGCCATGCGCCACAATGGGTTGGAGAGTTACCCCCAACTCCAGCAGAAGTAGCAAGAGAAGCAGGTCGTCTGCGCAGATTATTTGCTATTGATTTAGGATTGATGAAGGATGAAGAAGTTGTTGAAATAGATCCGGCAGAATTACTCAAGGGCGATTCAAAATTGGATGATTATCCACTTAATGGCGAAGCCAAGGGTATGATTGCAGATATTATCGGCACACATTTTGATTCAGCAAAAATGATTCCTAGTGAACGTTTGATAACAATCGAGGACAGAGATGAGGCATTGGTAATCAATTCTTGTCAAGGGAATAGAATCAATGAGGCATTAGGTCATTACTTGTTAGCGATGGCGAGTACTCGTTCAGGAAAGTGGGGTAGATTAGTTGTTGAACCATGTCGAATTTCGCTACAAGTTGGCGGAGTAAGGCCTGCAGAAATCATCGAATGGTTATGCGATACACCTCCTGAAGCATTGGAAGGTGTGCTTTCAGTTACGCTTCCTAACTCTAGGGAAGTCAGGTGGCGATTTGCACAAATCGCCAAAATTTTTGGAATACTACGACATGGCGTGGACCCAAGAAAAATCAACATCCAGGCATTACTCAAGAAGTATCGAGGAACCCCTGTTTTGCAAGAAGTGATGTCAAAACTATTCCACGAGCGAATGGATGTTGCTGGGGCGAGCGATGTAATGCGGGCGATTCAATCTGGATTGATTGGATTGGAAGTAACCGCCATGGGCCCGTTGGGAATCTCGAGTCGTTCTGAGAAAGATTTGCTTCTTCCTAACTTCAACAACGAACAAGTTAGAGCAAGACTCGAGGGGAGATTGATGAATGAGCGAGCGGTATTGTGTTGCTTGAGTTGTCAATCAATTCGTCGGTTCAGAGTTGCTAGGTATCCTGAAATTTCAGATGCGAAATTTTGCTTGAAGTGCAAGGGACAAATGCTAGCCTGTACCCGTGAAGGACTGGAAAAACAGTTGATTGATTGGGTAAAATCTGACGAAGAAAAAATCCGAGATCGTATGATGAAGAATGCACAAGCGGTAGCAAATCGCGGAATGGATGCGATTCTTGCACTGATGGGTAGAGGAATTGGAGAAGCAACTTGTCAAAGGTTGATGCGTAAAGTGCAAAGAGGAGACAAGGAAGGCTTGTTAGAGGCAATCCACATTGCTGAAATCGAGTATGCAAGAACGCGCAGATTCTGGGGCTAATCGGTTTCTAATTCCATTAGATTGACTCGTTCAACCGCCTCTACAACATCACCTTCTTCCCACCAATCTACAGCGATGAAGGTGGGGCGCTTGCCATGCATTTCGATGCATTCAATTGCACGCTCAACCATGAACTCGACATCATTTGCTTCACCAGCACGAGTAGGGTCAGATAATCCAGCTTGATTTTTTAGCCAATTATTCATGTGGAATACAGGTTGATTTGAATCGCCCCTTAATGTCTCACAATTCATCGAAGAAGTATCATCTTCAGCATAATTTGTAGTCCAACTATGTGTCAAGAAATCGTGGAAATAAGGATGGGCAGAATCACTAGACTGTTCCCAGAAAACAACGAGTCTTTTCTCCATGTTTATCAGTTCAATCAAGGTTGGCCATTCTGCATTCATTTCGTGTATATACATCCAGTCGGATAAACCAACGTCATCGAATAAAGCCTTCAAGTGGTCTGGCTCCACATCGTTTTCAATGAGTAGAGTCACCACATCTCTCTCTTCACTTATCATTTCAGATTCTAATTTGCTAAGCCAGTTCCATGGGTCTACTGCCCCATATGTACACGGGCTAAAGCCTCTATCGGAGTCGCCATGACAAAACCGCACTGTAGATTCACTTTGATCTGCAGTTGTGAGGTAGTGAGTATCTAGCATGAATGCTCTCATTCCAGCATTCCACTGAGCTTGAAATCCAGTTCTATGGTTGCTTGCCGGATAGTAGATATTGTCCTCATGGGTTGAGAATGAATTATGTGTTTCAGGGAAAGTTACCTGGTCATATGTTCTATGGCAAAGAATTACTAAACCGTTACATGGAATAGTCTCCAAATATTGACAGGTTCCATCATCTTGTGTGGCGTTTGAATCATAATTCTCAGCATCAGAATCTGTACAGCCTAATACAGGTTCAGGTTCAGGGTCGGGCTCATCATATTCACATGAACCATCATCTTCAGTTGCACTTGAATTGTAATTATTAGCATCAGAATCGGTGCAGCCTAGAATCGGTTCAATATCAGCAGTCTCTTCGGGTGAATCATCACCCATGAACTCATCCAAATAGGTACATCCGGGTAAAAGCAACAAACTTACAGCTGCTAGAACCCTTAATGTGTTCATGGCTCTATGGTTACGGTATGTGATTTGAAACCACCGACTAAAACCGAGGGTCTTTTGGTCCATCTGTACGCTTGATGTTCACACCATGTTCGACAAGATAGCCTACGCCATTCTCTCCACCAAAGCCGCCATCGACGATTATCACCTGTGTAATTCCAGCATGGTGAATCAGTTTAGCACACATCATACATGGTTCTCCAGTTACCAATAGCCACGCGTTCTTGGTTGGTACTCCATTTGCTGCAGCATTACAAATCAGATTCATTTCTGCATGATGGCAACCGATTTCGACCCTAGTCCCCGATTGAATTTCCATTGTATCTCTAAGGCATTCATCGCCACCACATAGTTCGCCACCACCGCGTGGCCCACCATTGTATCCGTCCATCAAAACGACATTCCGATCAGGGTCGACCAATAGTGCTCCAAACTTGCGCCTAGGGCAATTGCTAGCCTTAGCAAGGGCAAGACATTGCTCGATACGAATTGTGAGATGCTTGTCCTTCATCGTTCATCCCAACCGTATCTTATTCATCAAAGTATGTCGGCATTTAATCCAAGAATAGAGAGGATATTTCCGCACAGGTACAGTGAACCTGTAACAACAATCAGGTCTGTTTGTTTTGTAAATGATTGCACCGCAAGGTCAGGATTTTCAATATGTGTAACCCCTTTAATGGGCTCCTTGACTCCGGGGTATCTCCCATTTTGAGCCTCGGTTGTAATTATCTCTACAGGAGGATGTTCTTCGATTAGAGCGAATATTGGTTCGAGAAAAGCATCGATGTCTTGTTGCGGAGAAGTGCCCAGCAAGAGGGACCACCGTTCTGGTAAGATGGAAGCGATTTCAGGAATCGCTCTTCGCATGCCGCTCGGGTTGTGGGCGGCCTCTAACAGGTAATTTTGCTCACCTTCGATATATTGCATTCTAGCCGGCCACGAAATCGGTCTGCGAACAAATGAGTACCCAATCATGGCACACAACATTTCAGCCAAATCAGCAGCTTCATCCATGAATGTAGCAGGTTCAGGCGCATAGAATTGAGCACTAATCGCTTCGTCACGCATTGAATTACGTACACGAGCATTACCAGGGTCACGAATTAGCATAGGTACTCCAGGGCGCCAAATTGCAGCCTTTTCTCTAGCGACCTGTTCGATTGTATGTCCTAAGACATCGCTATGCTCTAGGCTTACTGAGGTAACAAGACATCCAACAACATCTGCAGTTCTTGTTGCATCTAATCGTCCGCCCAATCCGGTTTCAAGAACCATTATTGAAACACCAGCATCACTACATGCAAGTAGTGAGACTAGGTATGTAATTTCGAAAAAAGTCAGTTCGGATTCTAATTCCATCACTTGGTTTAGAGCCTTGTCAAAATCATCTTTAGAAATTGATTTTCCATCAACTCTCACCCTCTCTTCAATATTGATCAAATGGGGCGAAGAAAACATCCCTACTCGATATCCTGCCCTAACAAGCCCTGCGACGAGTTGGGCGCATGCACTACCTTTGCCATTTGAACCGGCAACATGGATACAATCCATGTTCCTATCTGGTCTTCCAAGGGCTTCGAGTGCAGCGTTTACCCTCGATAATCCAAGAGACATTCCTTTGGATTTGGAGGTGTTTAACCACTCTCTTGCAGGATTCTCAGTCATTGGCCCCGTAGGGGCCAGTCCATCCAATGATTAGAAAACCACCCTCACTCTCGGTGCAAAACATGGGAGAGTCAGCATCAACGGACCATGTCAAACGGGTTGAGCAAGAATTGGCTAAAGAAGACAGCCTTCTTGCGAACATGATTGAGCAGGCTCCGGGCATGATTGGTATGGCAATCATGTTCGTCGTTACCATATTCATCGGCATCTGGTTACAACCTTGGTTTGATGCTGCTGGCCTGCAAGCTTTTGGCGAATCAGGCTCAACGGAGGCTCGATGGGTCGTTCTTGAATTGATTGCAATTTTTGCATTTACATTTATGATTCTCTGGCTTGCAAAAAATCATCTCCAGCATTTCATCAAGTACGGGATTCTATTCGTGTTGTTCCTTGCACTTTGTTACACAACAGTGCCGGGTGCGCACATCCTACTGGTTCCAGAGATTGAAACAGAAGCCTTCATTTTCTCAGACTCAGAAAACAACGAGGAAGAATTGTTTGCAGTGAATAGTGATGGTTCAATCATCACTCATAAGGCGATTATTCCCGATGAGAATCCGAGCAATAATTCTTTCATTGTCTCGAAGAGATCGGTTAACACGTCTCTAGAGTGGTCAATTGAATTGAATTCATTCCCAGGTACTGTGGAAGATTTCGCGGTAACCGAAGGTGATTATGGCTACACAATCAATAATAATGCGTGGATTTGGACTTTGGACAAAGAAAACGGGTCTATTTTGAGTAAATATGCTTGTTTTGACTTTGAAAATTGGAATGGTACACTCGTCAATGCAACCGAGATTGTGGCAATAGGACCTTGTATTTCTGCTTTAGAAGTGATTGAGGATGCAGATGCAGAACCTGGTCAACGTAAAGGCGCTCTATACATCGTATCTGCGAAAAACACCATTGTAAGGTCAGAAACATTTGCTGATACATTTATTGAATCGAATTATTCAGATAATATTGAATTTCATCGTCATGTCGCAGAATGGTCATACCCCCAGTTACAATTTAATGAACAAATTCTGACAAACCGTCAATATGATTCTGATAGCTTGCTACTTGCAACGCCACATGGTGCAGCAATGATCGAATTGGAACAATCATCTGCAGCGTACCCTGGACCAGGCCCTGCGCCACCAAATTGGGAAGATGGTTGTAGTCTTGAATGGGTATATGTAACAGATGAGGGTAACAGAATGACCGCGTTCAATGTTGTGACAAGTCCTTGGAATGATTCTCAACAATTAGTGATGGCAGGTCACCAAGAAGGTGAAATCGAAGCTTGGATTATCGATGATGATCTTGACGAGTATTTCGATGAGGAGAAAAGATTCCGAGGCGGAAATTCGTTTGCAGGACCGATTGCTGACATTGCCAATTTCGATTTGGACGACCATAAAGGCAATGAAATTTGGATTGCTGATGGCAAGGGAATTCATGGTTTATTTTATGACTCACTGATTGAATATGTGACAATTGATAAAGAATTAGATGCGAACGCAACTTTGTTCATTGATGGATTTGATATCAAAATTTCTCAACAAGGTGAATATTTAGATTCTGAAAACATAACCATGACAATGATGGTTGTCGAAGGTGGTGAATTTGACCCAGAAACAATGTACAACATGTATGGTATTCAGTGGGATACAACAGCGTTCTTTATTGGAATTGGTATTGCTGTATTGTTGATGACCGCATTGATGATTCGACCTGAGTGGTATATTGTCAACACGGTTGGTGTTTTGGTTGGAGCAGGCGTAATTGTAATGCTAGGAGTAACATTTGTTCCAACCCTAATTGTAATCTTCATGATTCTAGCAGCAATTTATGATGCTTGGGCGGTTTACCGCTCAAAGCATATGCTCGACCTTGCAGATACAATGATTGGTCTAAATTTACCAATCTTGCTGGTGGCGCCACAAGAGAGTGGTTATTCAATGCTAGAAGAAAAAGAAAGTATTCGCCCACCTGAAGAGAATGGCGAAGCACCTACAACCAGCGCTGCAGAAGATACTCCAAAACAAGTGGTGAAGCGCAAGAAGCCAAAAGAAGCGATGTTCATGGGACTTGGCGATGTAATCTTCCCTGGAATGTTGGTGATTTCATGTGTGAATTACATTTCTGATCACGGACTTGCAGTGGGCATTTCTGCATTGATAGGCGGATTGATTGGCTATCTTGTTCTAATGGGCTATGTTGCATCTGGAAGGCCACAAGCAGGCCTTCCTCTGCTCAATGGTGGAGCAATCCTAGGATACATTGTTGGTGGATTGGTGTTCGTTGGTAGTGCGGCATTTTCCTTTGGAATTTCGTTTTGAGGTGATATGAATGTTAGGTATGGATTTTTTCCGAAATGAAGCGGATAAGATTCGTGCAGATCACGATAAGCGAGGCCTTCCCCATGACCGTATCAACCAAGTCATCGAATTGGATGAACAATGGAGAGATGCGCTCAAGCAAATGGAAGAAGGTCGCAGAGAGCGAAATCAAGCAGCACGAGGAATCGCTGATGCAAAGAAGAGTGGCAACAAGGAAGAAGCCGACAGAATCATGGCACAGGTCAAAGATTTGGGCGATAGAATTGCTGCCCTTGATGAAAAGGCTAATTCTCTTCTTGAGCAGAGAGATGGCATCCGAATGCGCATTCCTAATCTTTTACATGATGCGGTACCAAAGGGCGATGACGGATCCGGAAATACACAACATTCGCTACACGGTAAAAAGCCAGAGTTCGATTTTGAACCGAGAACTCACAACGAATTAATCGACATGAATAAGTGGGTCGATTTGGAAAGAGCAGCTAAGATTGCTGGTAGCCGATTCTTCTTCCTAAAGGGAGATTTGGCTCGTCTTGAATTAGCCTTGCAAGCCTATGCTGTAGATTTCTTAGTTACGCGTGGTTTCACATTTGTTCAACCTCCTGTAATGATGAATCGCCCAGCCTATGAAGGAGTCACTGACCTATCCGACTTTGAGACAGTTATGTATGGCATTACTCCTGATCCCCTCTACATGATTGCCACTAGCGAGCATCCTCTAACTGCGATGTATATGGATGAAGTAATCGAGCCGAGCCTACTTCCAATAAAGATGGTTGGAGTCAGCGCTTGTTTCCGCAGAGAAGTTGGAGCACACGGACTTTCAGACCGTGGAATTTGGCGTGTACACCAGTTCACTAAGATTGAACAGATTGTAATTTCCCATCCTGATGAATCATGGGACCATCACGAAGATTTGCTGCAGAATTGTATCGACTTATGGGATGATTTGGGGCTGCATTATGAAGTTGTCAACATTTGTACAGGTGATATGGGAACGGTAGCTGCAAGGAAGTATGATTTGGAAGCATGGCTACCGGGTGCTGATTCATTCAAAGAGATTGTATCATGTTCGAATTGTACCGATTACCAAGCGAACCGCTTGCGTATGCGTTACAGAACTAGTGACGGCAATGCGGCAGTCCACACATTGAATTCAACCGCGGTCGCTACAAGCAGAGCGTTAGTTGCAATAATGGAGCAAAATCAACTTGAGGATGGTAGAGTCAGAATTCCTGATTGTCTCGTTTCTTTGATGGGAGGAAAAACCCATCTTGAACCGTGCGAGTGGTGATAGTATGCGCAGCGCAGCATTCATTGTACTCACCTTTTTCCTTGCATCTTTCAGTGGATGTTTCGGTGAGGATATTGTAGAGCCAATTACTCCAAAACTCTCTGTGGAAGATGCCACAAATGCAACCCGTGGACAATTTATGTCAATAGAGGTAGATTCCACTGTTGACTGGACAGTAAACCGTTCTCCTGGCCTTTTCTTCAAGGATTCATTTGGAGTTTTGCGAGAAGCCCAATCAATGACTTTCCCCGCTTCACAAACCACACTTGAATTCCTAGTAATGGATTCTGAAAGAGCAGATATTGAATTGATGATAACTGCAGGAGATGAAATTTGGAATGCCACATTAGTACTCGAAGACAGTGCTGAAATGATGCTGGTTGATGGTCGCAGAGCATATGATACAATTGATATGTTGACTTCTCAGTATAACAATCGCTGGTGTGCTTCAGCATCGATTCACGAAGGCGGTGCTGCATATGAAAATGCAGCAGAAGCAATGGCAGAAAACATGTGGGAGATGGGCTTTGATTTCGTTGAAGTAACAAGATATCCAGATGATCCAGACCAACTGAATGTAGTTGGTTACAACTGGGGGCGAGTCAATCCAGATGAGTACATTGTAATCGGGGGGCACTTCGATATCGCATATGCCTTTACTCCACCAAGTGGTGGTACAAATGAAGGTGCAAATGATGACACATCAGGCTCAACGGTTTCTCTTGAGATGGCTCAAGCATTAGCGCAAATGGAGTTCGACCACACCGTTGTTGCTGCACTCTGGGCATGTGAAGAGGAGGGTTTACTTGGCTCGAGAGCATATGTTGCTAACCTTCCAGAGAACGTCTCAGTTCGTGCCTACATGAATTTTGACATGGTCTCTCTAAACTATCCAATTACACCACTTACAGAACCAATTATTGGGCCCGGTGGCGAGATATTTGCTCCAACAAAGTATGACTGGTCAATCAGCGTAGCAGGAGCAAGTCAAGAAAATATGGAAAGAATGTATGATTGGGTTGGTACAACAATCGAAGAGGACTTAGCATACCAGCCAACCGAAGGAAATCCAATTTATTGGCAGATTGCAGAATCATGTGCCTCTGACCATTGTTCCTTCTTCTCAGCCGGCTATCCCACATTCAATTTCTTCAGCCCTGGTGGCGACATTTCATTTTGGCAGGAATGGCATTCACCTTCCGACACTCTTGAATTTATGACTGCTAAAGCAGGCGGTCCAGTTGGAATGGCAAGCGGATTCAATAGCCTTGTTTGGTCATCTCTTGACCTATTCATCCGAGTCGATAATGCTGAGAATTTCCATGGTACATGGAAAGAGAGTACTGAATAATCTTGATTGCAAACAATCTAAGACCAAGCCTACAAGTTTGGTTCATGGACTTATCTTCTGCAGCACAATGGGCAGAAATTATTGGACTAATTACAATTCTTGGTGCAGCGATATATTCGTGGTTTCAGATTAGGGAATTGAAAAAAGTACGAGAGGGGGCAGCATCTTTGTCTTTGGCTGAATTGCTACAATCTCCAGATTTTGCAGCTGGAATTATTCAGGTTATTGAGCAACCTAACGATCTTGATAGTTGGGAGAAATTCAAAGAATACCATGGAGAAAGATGGCCTCAAGCTTTCTCAATAATGACCACATGGGAAAGCCTTGGTGCAGTTGTCCATCGAGGAGATGTTAATTTCCATCTAGTGTATGATTTCTTTTCAGGAATCATTCAGCAGCATCACGAGAAATGCCAACCACTAATTCTCTCTCAAAGAAAGACTGGTGGAGATACAAGGTTTGAATGGTTCACTTGGTTAGCAGAAAGACTTGCGGAATACGATAGTGGTGAAGAATCCCCTTTGGCAGCACATATTCAGCACAAAGATTGGTTGCCGCCCAAATAGAAGTAATTCACAAGGTCTGAGGCCCGCC
>CAZEXE010000004.1:0-41232 GCA_964516645.1 uncultured Candidatus Poseidoniales archaeon | reverse complement strand
CTTGAGTAAGACCAGTAAGGCATGTTGTCTAATCCCATCCACATAGCGTGGATGTTGCCTTCGCTATCTGTTTCAACTTGGGCTTCTTCGGCATTCCAAGTATCAGCAGTGCCGGATTCAGAAGTCGGCAATTCATGCTCAGTCCAAGTTAGACCAGCATTTGTAGTTCTGAAAACCGAGTAGCCTTCGCCTGAACAGCCGGTATTACCTCGGTAGAAGTTACCATCAACACTGCCAACAAGATGAGCAGTTAGTCCTCCAGAACCACAGGTTACAGGTGCGCCAGAGGTTTCTGGACCCCAGGTGAGCCCGCCATCTTGGCTGGAAGAGCACAATGGATGAGGCGCATTGCCATTGATACAAAACATCCAGGTTGTTGGATGTGCCAGAGCTTGCATATTTGTGCTAGCAATGGTTTGGTGGTCTTGTACAGAGTAGATTTGGGTAGCAACACTTGGACCTGTCCAACTGGCTCCATCATTATCAGACCATTCGACGGTCATTCCGAGTAGAGCATGCATGTCGAATTTCATTATGCGACCCGTCCATGGGTCTACGTACACATATGGATCATTTGAATTTGGAATTGGAAGCAATGGGTCATACACATTCTCACAGGTGTAGGAAAGAGCATCATGCATTCCAATCAAATCGCATGAAACAATCGCAGTGGAACCTGCAGGGCCATTACCCCATGATGTCATTACCATCGTATCGGTTTGAGTGATTCCCATAGTTGGCTCAAAGGTCGACATTCCTATTCCATAATAGGTTCCAGTTGCCTCAAATGGCATATTTCGCCCATTGAATTCAAACTCTTCATTACCCCATGCATCTACTGCATCAGCAAAATGATACCAAGTAAGTTCAGGCCTCTCGAAATCCCAAACGGTTGGAGCCTCGACCACAGGTTGTTCCTCTTCTTCACCAAAGCATCCAGCAAGTGAAGCACTTACCATCAAAATAGCTAGGAAAAAGGGCCTCATTTACTCACCATTAAACAAATCAGCACCTAGTAGAGGCAATAGTACAGAGGCATCGCCTTCAACGCAAACATTTGGTGCTTCAGGCCTCATCTTACCCCAACTAATTGCCTCCCTTAGACGAGCACCTGATAGGCTGCCATCGTGTTCAGGTGCGGTAGTAATGTAAATCGCAGAATCTAAGCCACCTCGGTATTGATTCCACCATATAACATGGTGTTTTGAGATACCTCCGCCAATCATCAATGCGTTCGATTTCTCTACATCCCAAGTCAAATCGCTCATCACTTGCTCATCTGCTAAAGTGTCGATGTGAAAATCTCGATATTTCTGTCTGAACATGAATAACTGAGCCCCAATGCTGCCATCGGTAATTCCAGGAATACACACAGGAATTTTGTTCTTGTAAGCCCAATAAATTAACGAATCAGGGGTGCCGATACGCTTTCCTAATTCCCATACCAGATGAATTGAGCCGAAACCTACCCATGCATCTGCTCCTTGTTTTCCAGTCTCAGCAATTCTATCAGTACGAATATCTTCGAGCACTGGAAGAACCACGGATTCAATTATTTCACCATAACTTGCATTTGGAACAATTACATTTCCTAAGCGCATCAATTCATGCTGGCCCAATTCGACATCATCCAATTCGAATGATCCGTGGTAGTAGTGCTTGTATGCTCTTGCAATATCATGGTCTAACATTCCACAAGTTGTCGAGACCACATTGAACATTTTTCTCTTAATTGCTTCAACAAAGAATCCACGAGTTCCCGTTGCACATAGACAGGCAGGGAAGGAAAGCCAATTTGTGACTTTAGCAGGGTCTGCTTGTGCACCCTCAATTTCTGCTATCATGTCTTTGAGAATATCTCTTGCGTATGCAAGTTTGGTTGCAGTGAAGCCACCCGCAGTAGCCATTTGATCGATAAGCGAAGTAGCATCGCTTAGCAATGCAAAATCATAGTCTTTGACCGGCTCGTCAAAAGACTCAGGGTCGATGGCCATGAATCAAGGCGTGAGGCTTTCGCATATGAAACCCATGACTATGTCATGGGGATTCCATTTCGTGGATTTTATCCCTTAGCATGGCTGCTCTTTCGAAGTCTAATTCGAGTGCTGCTTGTTGCATCATCTCCTTTAATTCTTCAATTGAATAATTTAATTCTCCAATTGGTTGTGAAATGTTGCTAGTAACCGAATTTGAGTGTGCCCATTGACCTGCTCCGATTTTCAAGTTGCTAGCCCAATCTCCATCTTTCCGGCCTCCTTTGGATGCGACCAATCTTTTGCCTCCAGCAGTACCTGCAATTAGGTCGTCAACATCGCTACCCATTTGTGGAAGTGCTTTTTGAATTGTAACAGGTGTGATTCCAAATTTTTCGTTGTGAATGATTTGTCTCTCACGTCTCTCTAAGGTTTGCCTAATAGAAGCCGCCATTGCAGGGCTCATTGAATCTGCATAAAGGATAACCTTACCATTCGAATTTCTAGCGGCTCTTCCAATTGTCTGTAACAAACTTCTTTCATTACGCAGGAAGCCCTGGCGGTCAGCATCAAAAATTGAAACCAAGCTAACCTCGGGAATATCTAATCCCTCTCTCAGTAGATTGATTCCAACGATGGCATCGATGTGACCAATACGTAGCGCATTGATGATCTCTGTTCTCTCGAGGGTATCGATTTCAGAATGCAAGTGATGAGCCTTAATGCCCATTTTGTTGAGATATTGAGCAACTTCTTCTGCGAATTTAATCGTTAGAACGGTGACAAGTGTTCTCTCGCCTTTTGCGATTCGAGCATTTATCTCAGAGAGCAAGTCAGCTACTTGGCCTTCAGTCCCTCTAACTTCAATTTCTGGATCAAGTAGACCCGTAGGGCGAATTTCCATTCTTGGAATTTCTTCAATCATTTGTAGCATGTCATACATACTTTCTGAATCGGGGTGTTTCTTCGAGTACTCAGGCTCGTCCACCCCCCCTCCTCCAGAAACATGTCTGAGCCCGATAGGTACCTCCTGTTCAGTCACTTCACAGAGGTGTAGTAATTCCCTTTCACCCGGTGTAGCGCTAACATACACCATTTGGGGAACCAAACTCTGGAACTCTTTCAGTTTCAGTGGGCGATTATCGGCAGCGGAGGGTAATCTAAATCCGTGTTCAATCAAATTCAGTTTTCTACTGCGATCTCCACCAAACATACCTCCGACTTGTGGTAGTGTAACATGCGACTCATCCATGATTACGAGGAACTTCTTGGGGTCTCCATGGAATTGCTTTGCGGCTGCTGCAAAGAAGTCGAGAAGACAATATGGGCGCTCGCCATAATCTCTGCCATCCAAGTGCATCGAATAATTTTCGACGGCAGTACAGTGACCAATTTCTCTCAGCATTTCTAAATCATATCTTGTTTTTTGTTCGAGGCGGTGCGCCTCGATTTCCTTGTCTTCGCTTTTCAGTTCAGCAACCCTTCCATCAAGTTCAGTCTCGATATTTTCGAGCGCTTTTTCAAATCGCTCTGGTGATACCATGAAGAATTCCTTTGGATGAATCCAAGCTTCATTCAATTCATCGAGAACTTCCCAGGTAACTGGGTCACAAATTTGGATATGCTCTACTCCCTCAAAACCGAATCGTATTCTGAGCGGATCATCTCGACTCGGCATCCAAACATCGAGGTTTTCTCCTCGAAGCCTAACTTGCCCTCGCTCCAAATCAGTCGAAGTCCTTCCGTATTGAAGGGAAACCAATTCACGAACCAAGTCGATAGGCTCTATTTCTTGACCAACATGTATGCGACAATGATAGGAGAGGAATGTTTCAGGCGCGTTAAGGCCGTAAATACATGAGACAGATGATACTACAACACAATCGGGTCTACTGACTAGGCTTGCAACAGTAGCGAATCTTTCTTGTTCGATTCTTTCATTGATTGACAATTCCTTGTCGATGTACAAATCCCTTTTTGGCAGGTATGCTTCAGGTTGATAGTAATCATAGTGAGATACGAAATATTCAACTCCGTTCTCTGGAAATAATCCTGCCATTTCTTGGTAAAGTTGACGAGCTAAAGTTTTGTTATGGCTGATGATTAATGTAGGTATATTCAGTCTCTCAATT
This sequence comes from uncultured Candidatus Poseidoniales archaeon, assembly GCA_964516645.1. Lineage (GTDB taxonomy): Archaea > Thermoplasmatota > Poseidoniia > Poseidoniales > Poseidoniaceae > MGIIa-K1. The sequence goes on along the minus strand of CAZEXE010000004.1, from coordinate 37,127 downwards.
AGGTGCGCCATAGCGAATGTTTTCCCAGAACCCGTAACGCCCAAAAGGACACACCTTTCTTGATTATTTTCCAATTGCGAAATTAAATTTTCAATTGCTTTTTCTTGGTCACCTGCCGTTCCGTGTTCGGAGTGAATTATGAAGCGCGAAACTTCCGGTGAAAGCCGGTCTTTAACCGCCCCTTCTAGGGCCTTCGAGATGTCGAAGGGATCGCTCATTCATTCACATCCTAAGGTAGGTACAATCCGCCATTAACATGAATCACTGCACCGGTGATATAACTTGAATCTTCACCGACTAAAAATGACACGACTCCAGCGATATCTTCTGGAGTACCTATTCTCTTTAGTGGAACTTCTTCTTCTCGGCTAGCTCTCTTCTCAAGACTATCTCCTGCCAATATGTCTGTATCGACGAAACCAGGTGCAACTACATTCACTCTCTTTCCTTCAGGAGCGAGGGATTGTGCGAGAGAACGTGCCCAGATTGCTAAAGCCGCTTTAGAAGCAGAATAATCAGCACCATGTGGAGAACCTCTTGTGCCTAATTGACTTCCAATTACACAGATTCTCGCGTCTTGTGTAAGGTGTGTTTTCACAGCATCCCAAATCAAGAATGCACCTTCGAAATTGGTTGACATTGTGCGTCGCAAATGACCTATGTCGAGATCCTTTGCTTCGATTCGATCATATCTACCATGATTGAGAACCAACACATCAATGCCTTCAACCATCCATGGATGTGTTGCCAATAGTGCGACTTCTCTTGCATCGGTAACATCACAATTCGCTGCAACAGCATCTATTCCTGTATTGCGGATTTCATCAACAACCATTTCTGCTGGCTTGGATGAATTGCAATAGGTTAGCAAAATACGGTATCCGTCATTCGCTAATTGCTTTGAGATAGCGGCGCCAATTCCTCGGCCGCCACCGGTAACCAATGCGGTGCGCATGCCCTCCCTAGGAGGGCATACTCAATAACTCACTGGAGGAATTGTGCGAGGTGAGGAGGTTGCCAACCTGCGGGTTTCATTACCTTTCCATCTTCTCTACGCAGCACTTTTCCATCTACTAGTTTCGCCATATTGGAGCGATGTACTTCATCGAATGCATCATCATAGATTTCTTGCATTCCGTGATTGATTATTGTGCCTGCAAGAATATAGCCAATGTCTGCTAGTGCGTCGAGCACTTCGACTAAATCTCCTGCTCTTGCAGCCTCTGCATATTCTTGTACTTCTTCTGAAAGAAGTTTAATTCTTAACTCGATTAATTCGTCAGGCCCTAATCCTGGGTTGTCCAATTTTGGGATATCGAACGCATGATTGAATTCTAGCAAGGACTTCACTATCGGATTCATATCTGTCCGGGGGTCTCGCCACTCTATGAAAGTTGCATTGCTGCTAACAGAATCCAACCGGTGGAAACATGTGCTCTAAACCACCATTTTTGGAATTGAGAACCAGAAGCCGCTAAAACGCCAAAAACTAGAGCCATAGCAATCAATGTACCGTAAAATGAAACCACCGAGAAAGCAACAGCCCAGATCGGTATTGACAGTAGCATAACTGTCATTGTTGCGGGAGGTTGGAATACTGCTGGGAATGACTTTATCCCAGTGTTCTTATCATTATCAATATCCATTTGCGCGTATCCCAAATCAAATGCCGCAATCCATACCATTACTCCAACTGATACATACAGCAATTCAGGATACCAAGAGTATGATGAAATTTCACCTGTAATTGCTACCCACGCTCCTGCAGGTGCGAGTGCTAGACATCCACCTAGCCACCAATGGCACAACCAAGTGAATCTCTTGAGATAGGGGTAGATAACAAATGCAGCTACTGGGATTGGTGATAGGTACAAACATAGAGGGTTAAGCATCCATGCACCTCCTACAAGCATTAGCAAGAATATTGCACACAATATCCAGGCTGTTTGGAGAGACATGCTTCCTTGGGCAAGGTGCCTACTTGCGGTACGGGGATTTTCAGCATCGATATCCTTGTCGATTATTCTATTCAATCCCATCGCAAGACCTCTTGCACCAACTGCAGCAACTAGTATCCACAGGAATTGTGAATTGCTAGGTTCACCAGCCATTAATGCTCCAATAAAAACGAAAGGTAAACTAAACAAAGTATGTTCAATTTTGACAAATGAAGCAATCTGTTTCAAGTCCATTCACATCACCAAATTATTGGGCCATGGTGGCAAATCAAACCTTTCAATCGCAGCTAAAGTTTCAGGATCGTGCATAGTAATCGCGGGCCATCTTCTTACAGGAGTTGGGCCTTCAAACGAAGGAATTGGCATAGTTGCATCCCAGAAAATTCTACCTCCTTCCACAATGAAATCACGCTCGACAGCAAAGCGTGAAGTCAGTTGCCACAAGAGTCTACGTTTGGCGCCTTCTCCATGTAAATCCAAATCATCATCTGTGAAAAATAGCCACCGTAATTCATTTTTCAAGTCCAATTGCCAAATTAAATTTCTCAATTGAATAATTTTATCTCTTTGGGCTTGCGCATCCTCTTCATTTGGCCATTGCATACCGGTTCTTGGATCCGGCCTCCCTTCGATATTTACAGTGACAACAAGCATTGAATTTCGAAGCAGAAGGCAATCTTCTATTCCATCGATTTCTGAGATTTTATTTAGCAATGAATCACTTATTCCTGGTGCCTCTTCTTCACCTCTTCTCCAGGCAGGACATTTTTCGATTGGCGACCCTTCTAATGGGTCTCCACTTCTTGGATCGGCAGGAACCAATTTTGTTGCATCGATAATTATCTTCGAATGTACATTTTCATATGTCGATGCAGGTTCTAAAGCATCACTAACCATTCCGTTCAAAATAGTGATGTCAGTATATGGGTCAACACGGTTGTTGAGTACATCCAATAATGCATCTAGATCTCTTGGGTTTTCATCGGTAGCGATTAGGATTTTCAAGAACATCATTTGTCCTGCTCCCAGTAAACCAACGCAAGTTTTTCGAGCCTGGCGGGGATATCTTTGCTTGCTATTGATAATGGCAAGATTGTGGAATCCGGTTTCCAACGGCAGGTGCAAATCTAGAACGTCGCGATGTTGGAATGATAAGATTGGCCGGAATTGTTTACCGATGGCTTCCCCTAGGTAACCATCTTCCATCGGCGGTTGACCAACTATTGTGGCAGGAAGTATTGCATTCTTTCTTCTAGTGATTGCTGTAACATTGAGAACAGGATATTGGCCCGTCAATGAATAGAATCCAAAGTGGTCTCCAAACGGCCCTTCGGTTCTAGTTTGGGTTGCATCCACCCATCCTTCAATCACGATATCAGCTTCTGCTGGAACAAGTAAGTTTTGAGTTAGCGCTTTAGTAATTCTTAACCGCCTTCTTCCGAGGAATCCTGCAAACATATATTCCTCCAAGTTATCGGGAAGGGGTGCTATTGCTGAGAAGATAAGTTCAGGTGGGCCACCAATACAAATCGCAACTGGCATCTTCCCATCTGGCCATGCTGCTGCGTGGTCTGCTCCATGTTTGTGAATCTGCCAATGAAGTCCAACCTCCTTTGGTCCGAAAATTTGACCTCTATACATTCCCAAATTATGTTCTCCCGAATTTGGGTCTTTGGTAACTACTAGTGGTAAGGTGATGTATCTGCCGCCATCCATAGGCCATGTCTTTGGAATCGGTAACTGGGTGACATCAATTTCCATTTTTACCCTCTGGCAAGCCCCCCTTCTGACCTTCTTTGGTGGTAAAGACAAAGCATCTCTTAGCAAAGGAAACCCAGTCCAAGGCCTCTTCAGAATTCCACCAATATCTGGTTTCATTAATGCGACTAATCTGTCACCAACTTCGGTTGAATGGGCAGCGCCCAGCGCTCTGAGGGTTCTATCTTGAGATCCGAACAAATTCATAGCAAGCGGAATTTCACTAATATCGCCATTTGGAAGTCTTGGTTGCTCAAATAATACTGCGGGGCCATTTGTCTTGACTAGGCGGTCTGCTATCGCTCCGGCTTCTAATTCGACATCAACTGGTTCAGAGATACGCAGCAACTCACCCTCTTTCTCGAGGTGGGCGAGCCAGCGAGTCAAATTGCGCCAGGCCATGATACCGCTAGGAGGCCTTCTTCATCAATACTTGTTTTATGCCGACTCATTGAAGTCCCGCCTCCCCTTCGGGGAGGCATGGCGAGTTGCGATGTCCTCGTTATCGGTGCTGGGCCAGGTGGCGGTTCAGCCGCCCTTCACTCTGCTCGTGCAGGGCTTAGGACGATGATTGTTGAAGCTGATCCAGAGGTTGGTGTACCGGTCCATTGTGGCGAATGTCTATCTCAAATGGCGGTCGATAATTTAGATTTGGAATTGCCCGAGGATGTGATTGCATTGGATTGCAAAGGCATCCGTGTAATTTTCCCTGATGGAACTGCCAAGTTTCTTACAGAAAAGGGGTATGTTTTGGAGAAGCATAAGTTCGAGCAATGGTTGTGTGAAGAAGCTGTAAATCAAGGGGCTAGTTTGCACCTTTCACATAGGGTTACTTCAATGGAGAGAATTTACAATAGCAAAAATCAATTTATCAATTGGAAAATTGATGGTCGTGGAAATGAATTTCCAATTGAATGTAAAGCCGTAATTGATGCTTCAGGAGTGGCCGGTGCAGCGACAAAATTACTGGATATGGGCACTGAAGTAGAAGTGATTGCAGGCTTCCAATATGAGTTGACAGAAGTCGATAATGATGGATATCTTGATTTCTACCTGTGGCCAGAATATTCCCCGCACGGGTATGTGTGGATGATTCCCAAGAAAGGTGGAAGAGCAAATGTTGGCTTGGTAACTACAGACAAGAAAGGAGCGATAAAATATCTTGACAAATTTGTAGAAGACACCTATCTCAAAGGCAAGGGTATTCAAAATCCTGAGTGGAGGAAGCCAGGACTTAAACCACGTCCATTTGGCGGCACGATTCCTATTTCAGGCCCTCGTGAAATTACAACTGGTGACGGATTGATTTTGGTTGGTGATGCAGCGGGTTTCACTTCACCGTTATTCGAAGGGGGTTCTCATCTTGCGCTTTGGTCTGGAAGACAAGCAGCCCAAACAATTGCTTCTGCTATTTCTGAGGGTGACCTTTCTGATGCAAGGATGCAGAGATATGTCAAAGCGTGGAAGAAAAAATTCCCGCCATATCACAAAATATTGAAGGGGAAAACATCACTATATGATTTGACCGATCAGGAACTGTCCAATATGGCACACTGCCTACCTGAAGAGTTAGGCTCAATGTCGATTCTCGATAAGACATGGATTGGGCTGAAAATACTAGTGCGTCACCCCCTGTTGTACACTAAAGGTGTCATCAGTGTATTGTTGTCCTTTGGATATTCAAGAGCAAAGCATTTCGGTTGGTGAGTAGATGGAATCCTTGTTGATGCCATTTGCTGTTTTTGTGGCTGCATGGGTCACATACCGCCCAGACCCGCAAATTACATGGATTCTGACATTACCATTTTTGGTATTAGCATTCATGTTCACAATGAATTATGATATGATACATCTAGTTGCTTGGTACGGTGGAGAAGAACTTCCGTTGAGGTATAGGTTTGCAGCCACTTGGGCTGCTAGAGAGGGACCACTTCTTCTCTGGGTCGCTTGGATGGCTCTGCTTTCAACAATCTTGAGAAATCCATTGTCTTCTGAATCAGAGAGAACTCATCTGTTACGCTTACGTTTGATGAACGGCTTTGCTCTTACATTGCTATTGGTAGCTTGGATTTTGCAACCATTCAAACCCGCAGAAAGCGTTGGACCCGGTCTAAATGAATTATTACAAACCGATTTGATGGTAATCCATCCACCGTTGATATTCCTATCCTATTCCTTATGTGTCACCCTTGCATGTATTGCAATTTCTTCGTTATTGACTGATTGTGCAGGAATCAAAGATAGGCTCATTCAAGTTGCTAGACCAGCATTCTTTTTCTCAACCTTAGGAATCGGCTTGGGTGGGCTTTGGGCCTATTTAATCTTAGATTGGGGTGGATATTGGGCGTGGGATCCAGTTGAGACAGGCTCACTTTTGCCTTGGATTTGCCTAGTGATGTTGTTACATCTTCGTACAAGGCCTGGGAAGACTCCGGAACACATGTGGGCAGGGATTGCTATGGCATGCGGTGCTTTGGCATTATTTGCAACCATGGTCACAAGAGCGGGTGGGGTTTGGGCAGTCAGCGTCCATACCTTTGTTGTGAATTCTGCAGGTTCACCACCAAGCGATGTATTCGGCCGGATTATGGTGCTTCTTTCCGATTTTAGCGGAATTGAGGTAGTAATTTACTTCCTTGGAATTCTGCAACTATTGGGATTATTCCTTGCCTCTAGGCTTGGGTTTGACTTCTCCAAATATTGGCTTGCATTATTACCTGGTACTGCGATTATTGGCGTTATCGGTGGAGGAGATGTCTTAGAGGGGTTCCCTCCAACATTGTTAGTAATTTTAGGATTGGGGCCGTTTGTCGAATCAGGAATTCGGTCATTGCACACTGGCCATGATTGGAAGTGGTTCGCAATCCCTGCGATTATGGTCGCTCTCAGATTTATTCATGGTATGGTTTTGTTTGAACTGCTTTCACTATTGTTTGCCTTTGGATTAGTATTTGAAAAAGAACGACTCAAAGCTTGGGGCTGGGCTAGCGGCGGAGTGATGTTGTTTTTGTCAGCATCATGGTCTGGAATGTTGGATATTTGGATATGTGCAATAGGAATGACAGCATTTGTTTTACCTTGGCTCTTTGCTGAAGAAAGTGGGGAATCGAAATTTTCGTTTAAGGACAGGAGCACTCAGCAACGTCTGGCATTGTGGACACCTGTAGTCGCTGTCGGATTATACCTGATTCTTACCTTGGTGATTTTGATTTCAAGTATTGATTCAATTCAATTCGCAGCACATGAATTGTATGGCGCTCCATTAATTGCTGCAATAATGCTTGCATTTGTGATTTGGAGTCTTAGAGAATCACCTCAAAGAGTGTTTTATCTTCTAATTTCAACACCACTAATTTTGGTTGCAGCATGGTTCTTCGGGAACTCACTTGGTTATGATTCAACAGATATCCTTGGTGCATCATTGAGTCGCGGACAAATCGGAATGGTGGTCTTACTACCAGCATTACTAGCATTACCTGCAACAATATCTCTAGCCAAAGAAAACTTTGGTAAGAGAGAAATTCCTTTCTTTGCTCATTTGATTCATCTTGGTTTGGTTTTGATAGTGATTGGACACGTAATGAGTACGACAATAATCGACAGAGGCACCTATTCTCATAGCGTCACTATGATCAAAAATGAGAAGGTTGAGTGGGGTGAATATCAATTCGAATTCACTGAAGTGGTTACGCAAACCGATGACCTTGAGGTGGGAGATGGTTACCTTGGAGCCGTGATAAATGTCTATGAAGACGGTGAATTAATCGACACGGTTGAGCCTGGTGTGCTTCGTTTCGACACACGCTCTCGCTCGGAAATTGATAGAGTTAATCTGTGGCATGGAGACTTGGTTCTGATAATGGATGGTACTCAAGCACGCTCACTGATGGAAGGTAGCGATTTAGTTCGAATAATGGTTTACGACTTACCTGGTATTCACTTAGTGTGGGGCGGATGGACACTGATGTTGCTAGCAAGCCTTGCAATTTGGTTTCCTCGTGGCGACCCAACTGATTGAAATAGGGATGGTCGGTCGCCCAAGTGCCCCCGTAGGGGCGATAGGTGAAGAACCATGGAAGAAGGAACCATTGTCCATGTCGAGTATGACTTGTATAACGCAGACTCCGGCGATTTGATTGAGACCACTAGAGAAGAAGTCGCAAAGGAGCACGAGATGCATCAAGAGGGTCGAAATTACTCCCCTCTGGTTTGCGTAGTAGGTGCTGGAAACCTAATCTCTGGATTTGAAGATAGTCTATTGGAAGCGGAAGCAGACAAAGATGTCTCTCTTGAAATTGCTCCAGCAGATGCTTATGGAGACAAAGATCCTGAGCAAATCGAGACAATTTCAATCGACAAATTATTGCGCCATGTTCGTGACCCTAAGTCACTATACATTGGAGGCCCAGTTACAGTAGATGGCCGTCAAGGAGTTCTTTCTTACCTTGCAGCCGGCAGAGCACGTATCGATTACAATCATCCTATGGCAGGACGCACTCTGAAGTATGATTACAAGATTGTAAAGGTCATTGAAGGAAAAGAGGAGAAAGTCGCAGCTCTTCTTGAAGCAAATACTGGACAAGAAGGATTTGAAGTTTCATTCGATGGTGACGATATTTCAATCGTTGTACCTCAAACTATGCTATTCGACCCTAATGCAGCAATGCAGAAATTCCGTTTAGTAACTGTTCTAAGAGATTCTGTTGGAGCAGGTAAGGTTTCATTCGTAGAAGTTCACGAGCCTCGTGTTGCTGATGATGAAGAAGAGGAAGAGCATGTTCATGATGAAAATTGTGACCATGACCACGATGAAGAAGAGTGACGGTTCCGTAACTCTCATCATCTGTCACGGTGTGAGACAATCATGGAAGATACGGAGTTCTCCAATGGAGAGAGATTTCTTCTTTCACTATTTGGATTAATTTCATTGATAATTGTAGGTGGATTGATTTTCGTACCTGAAATGTTCTGGGATGACTTTGTCAAGATATACATCTGGGATCCAATCGTCAAAGATGCAGGTGCTAGTGGGGATGCAGGCTATTCTGGAGTGAATACTCTGGTTTACATCACCACAATGATTGCTGCGATTATTATTCTTCAAGCACTATTCCGCAAATGGAGGTTACCTGTCGATGACAAGATGGTTTGGGCTTTGATGTCGTGGGTTGCTTTAGCTCCAATTTTGAGAGTGATGGAAGATGCAGATTATTTCAAGGAAGGAATAGATGTGTTGTTTATTTCACCATTGATTCACATACACCTTGCAGTATGGTTGGTAGTTTCAGCAATTATTGGCTATATTGGAAGGAAGAATCAAATTTCGATGTTAGCGATGCTACTGGTCGCATACATCGTATTTACAGGAATATTAGTTTTACCAAATGTACACATCCACGATACCGGCCATTTCTGGATTCTCGCAGGCTCTTTTGCTGGAGCAGTGATGATTGCAGTTGTAATTCACAACACATGGGATTGGGATGCAATACCTCGAAGTATGCTAGCATTTGCAGTTGGATTAATCACAATGGGTCTTGGACATTGGGCACAACTAGCTTCAACTCCGTGGGTTCAAGATAGTGGGATGTTACCTAGAGAAAATGAAATTCTATGGCCAGTGTTGGTAGTTGTCGTACTTCCTTTACTAATCACTTGGGCTGTTTGGCGTCAAGGTGTGGAGGATTTAACTCAATTGCGATTAACAGGCAATGATGTTGGATTGATTCCTGACGGTATTTCTTTGGAGGAGTGGGAAAGCGAAGATCGGTCCACTCATCCCGTTGAGATGCTTTCTGCACGAGGAATTCTTGCCACCCCGATGGTCGCAGGTATGTTGTTTGGCCAATTATGTGATGGTCTAGCAACAATGGTAGGAATTGATTGGTTCGGTTATTCTGAAAAGCACCCTCTATCTGATGCTGTAATACAGTTTGGCGATGATTTAGGAATTTTAGGTGAAGGTGCGTGGCTATTTTTCTTGGTCAAAGCGGCTCTTGCAACTCTGATAATTTGGATGTTTTCTCAATTACGAATCGAGAGTAGGCAACAACATTTGCGTGTATTAATCGTACTAGCGGTAATGATAGTTGGTATGGCTCCAGGTTTGCGTGACATTGGGCGTTTAATCCTAGGTGTGTAAGCGGTTGATTCAAGTCGCATTCTACCTTCGGTTAGAATGAGGGGCAGACATGGATAGACTACCAACTCGTGTCAATCGTGCTGACCCGGACTTCCAAAATCGTCGTACACACAATCAAGATTTGATTGAAACCTTGCGTGAGCGTCTAGATATGGTGGGCGAAGGTGGTGGTGGCAAGTATGTCGAAAGACATCGAAGCCGTGGCAAATTATTGGCCAGAGAAAGAATTGAGAAAATCATCGATCCAGGTACTGCCTTTCTCGAGTTATCTCCACTCGCTGCATTCGAATTGTATGACGGCAGAGCCAACAGTGCAGGAATAGTAACTGGCGTTGGTCTAATTCATGGAAGAGAGTGCCTTTTCGTGGCTAATGATGCTACTGTAAAAGGAGGGTCTTATTATCCAATGACTGTAAAGAAACATATTCGTGCACAAACTGTTGCTCACGAGAATAATCTTCCATGTATCTATCTCGTAGACTCAGGAGGGGCATTCCTTCCAATGCAAGATGAAGTATTCCCGGATATTGGACACTTCGGACGCATCTTCAGGAATCAAGCAAAGATGTCTGGTGACGGAATTCCCCAAGTTGCAGCCGTACTCGGTAGTTGTACTGCAGGTGGCGCGTATGTACCTGCAATGAGTGACGAATCAATTATTGTTAAAGGAAATGGGACAATTTTCCTTGCAGGCCCACCGCTGGTGAAAGCAGCGACTGGTGAAGAAGTAACTGCTGAAGAACTCGGAGGTGCTGATATACATACTTCACAAAGTGGAGTCGCAGATCACTTCGCTGAAGATGAGACTGAAGCTCTGCGTATGGTACGAAATGTTGTTGAGAATTTAGGAACAAGGGAATTAGCACCTTTCGAAAGAATAGATGCTGAGGAACCATTCCATGATACAGAAGACTTGCTTGGTCTAATCCCTGTAGATAATCGTACGCCAGTCGATGTAAAGGAAATCATTGCAAGAATAGTAGATGGAAGCAGATTCCATGAATTCAAATCGAGATATGGGCAGACATTGGTATGTGGATTCGCACACATTCACGGGTACAAGGTTGGCATCGTTGCAAATAATGGAATACTATTTTCAGAATCGTCTCTGAAAGGCGCCCATTTCGTTGAATTATGTGGTCAAAGAGGAATTCCCTTGGTCTTCTTACAGAACATTACAGGATTCATGGTCGGTAAGGCGTACGAGGCTGGTGGAATTGCCAAAGATGGAGCGAAACTGGTAACAGCAGTATCTTGTGTGAACGTTCCAAAGTTCACCATCATTATTGGAGGTTCACATGGAGCTGGAAATTATGGAATGTGTGGCAGAGCTTACGACCCCCGTTTCCTATTCATGTGGCCAAATAGTCGAATCTCTGTAATGGGGGGCCCTCAGGCAGCAGATGTTCTAACCACAGTCAAACAAGATCAAAGAGCAAGGGAAGGACAAGAGCCGATGCAGGGTGATGAATTAGAATCGTTCCGGGCACCAATTCTTGAGAAGTATGAAACTGAAGGTAGCCCATACTATTCTACAGCGCGATTATGGGATGATGGAATCATCGATCCACGAGATTCCCGAGATGTTCTAGGATTGTGTATAGCAGCAAGTCAAAATGCTAAGTTACCAAATGATCGGTTTGGAGTATTCAGAATGTAATTGGAGAAATAAATTTTACAATTGGAGAATTAGACATGAACAATCAACCTACAACTTCACTTATTCAATTGAAAATCGATGGATGTATAGCAAGGGTAAACCTTGCCCGTCCTGACAAATATAATGCCTTCAATGTGCAGATGATAACCGAATTAATCGAGGTATTCTCTTGGACTGCACAGAATTCTGTGGGACAGGTTGGCAAATTGACTTCTGATGACGGTACACCATATCTTCGAGTCCTAGTATTGTCAGGAGAAGGCAAGCACTTCTGTGCTGGCGCTGATATCAATATGATGCGAGACGCTGGCGCAAATACGCCTGAAGAAAATCGCAGGGATTCCGAAAGGCTCGATTCATTGTTCAACGGCTTGTGGTCACACCCATGTTTCACAGTTGGTAAAATCCAAGGAGTTGCTTTAGGTGGTGGAGCTGGATTGATCGCATGCTTAGATCATGTGATATGCAAGCCCGGAGTGAAAATTGCATTGTCTGAAGGTAAACTCGGAATACTACCTGCAGTGATTGGACCGTATGTGTACCGAAGAATGGGTAGTGCTAATTTCCGCAGGCATGCAATGTTGGCTGGAAGAATGGATACAACTGAAGCATTGCGTATTGGAATGATTGATGCGGTTGATGATTCATTAGATGAATCAGGAGTAATCGCTGAAGTCTTGTCCACAGGACCATGTGCAGTAACTGCTGCAAAGGAATTGACACTTGAATTCGATAGATGGGATGGCGATGATGAGTCATTGCGCCTTTGGACACTAGATTTCACAAGCAAAATGCGTGGAAGTGACGAAGGCCAAGAAGGTTTGACTTCTTTTCTCGAAAAGCGAAATGCGAATTGGAAGTCAGAGGAGTGATTCAATGCTCAAACGTACTCTCGTCGCAAATCGCGGTGAGATTGCATGCCGTATTTTGCGAGCGTGCCGAGAAGCAGAAATCGAAGGGGTTGCAATTTATGCGGCTAATGATGCAGGGACATTATTCACCGAACTTGCAGATATAGCGATTGAACTCGAGGGAGAAGGATTAGCTGAGACATACCTGAATCAAGAGCAAATTTTGGAAATTGCAATCGCCAATGGTTGTGATTCAATTCATCCCGGTTTTGGATTCCTTTCCGAGCGAGCAGATTTTGCTCAAGTAGTGATGGATGCTGGATTAATTTGGGTCGGCCCTTCACCCGAAGCGATAACAAAGATGGGAGACAAAATGACCGCTCGAATCACTATGAAACAGGCCGGAGTGCCTGTTATTCCTGGAGAAGAAGTTTCTGGAGGTCTTGATGAAGTTCTCGAAGCAGCGCCTTCAGTCGGATATCCACTTTTGCTCAAAGCCACCGCTGGCGGTGGTGGTAAAGGTATGCGTGCAGTTCACAAACAAGAGGATCTTGAAAGTGAAGCCAAAGCAGCGATGAGAGAAGCGCTCAATGCCTTCGGCGATGATAGAATCTACATCGAGAGATTACTGACTGGAAGCCGCCATATCGAAATCCAAGTTTTGGCTGATAAGTTTGGTCGTACTATTCATCTTGGAGAGAGAGAATGTAGTATTCAGAGAAGACATCAGAAAGTTTTCGAAGAATCTCCAAGTGTTGCCTTAGATTCCGAATTGCGAGAAGCGATGGGAGAGGCAGCATGTGATGCAGCAAGGGCAGTAGATTACGAAGGAGCGGGAACTGTAGAGTTTCTCGTCACTCCAACCGGTGAGTTCTTTTTCTTGGAAATGAATACTAGAATTCAGGTCGAACATCCTGTCACCGAGATGGTAACTGGTGTTGATTTGGTGCGAGAGCAATTGAGAATAGCTGGTGGAGAAGCGATGAGTTGCGGTTCACTGAATATGAGAGGGCATGCGATTGAAGTTCGATTATATGCAGAGGACCCAGCAAATAATTTCCTTCCTGCTATTGGAGAATTGAAACGATTTATCGCTCCGTCTGGACCAGGTGTCCGTTTGGACACAGGTGTACGTGAAGGAGATGCAGTAACTCCAGATTACGACCCGATGCTAGCCAAATTAATCGTTTGGGCTCCTTCTAGAGACGAGGCCCTGCAGCGAATGGGTAGAGCATTAGATGATTTTGTTGTGCTAGGTTGCACCACGAATGTTAGGTTCTTGAGAGAACTGTGCAATCACCCCGATGTTGTCGATGGTTGGACTACGACAGACATGATTGACAGGTTGTGGCCAGAGGGGTGGAAGCCTGATTTGGATTCAATGGTTAGCGATGCAGGACTCCTACTCGCTGCTGCATGTGAATCTACCAACCATGGCAGAGTTGTTATGCCAACTGGCACAGATACAGTCTTGCCATCACCTTTCTCTACAATCAATAGGAGGTTCCCCTGATGGAATTCAAGACCTCTTCTGGGCGCATCGAAATCGAGGCTATTCGTGATGGCACATCCTTTATTCACGAGGGAATGGTTGTGCACACCGGTCAAGAATTGTGGTTGGAAATTGATGGAAGAAAACACAAAGCCGTAGCAACAAAAGTTGTTGATGTTTGGTGGATACATGTGATGGGACACACACTTCAGTACGAAATCATAGAGGCTGGAGCAACATCTTCAGATGATGATGGTGGACTTTCAGCACCCATGCCTGGTAAGATTCTCGAAGTCCATGTAACCGAAGGTCAAACGGTTAGTGTTGGAGATGTATTGATGGTTATGGAAGCGATGAAAATGGAGCATAAAATCGTCGCAGGCAGTGATGGAGTTGTAGAAGCGATTCACTATGTAGTGGGAGATCAAGTCACTCAAGGCGCAGAACTGCTAAGTATCGGAGAATAATCAATTCAAATTTCTGATATTCTCTTCAATGATTTTAGCACATGCTTCGAATGCATCAAGCGTCTGTCCATATGGGTCTTCTAAAGCCCAATCTTGGTCTATGCGAATCATTGGACAACTTACTCCACACCCCATCGAAATAATCATGTCAAAAGATTGCCAATCAATATCATTCACTTGTTTTGGAAATAGTCCATCGGTGTTAATATCTCTCGATTCAAGAACTTTCAAAGCATTGGCACTAACTTGGGATGCAGGGTGGGTTCCCGCACTGGTAGCATCATGGCCAAGACTCCTTGCAATTCCTTCTGCCATTTGCGAGCGACAGGAATTTCCAACACAGACGAATAATAGGCGCATGGTGTGGTGTGCACAGAAGAGACATATGAACCAATGGCATCTAGCCTCAATAGATGTGGAAGTCAATATCAGCCTATACGGCCATATTTTCATTTTTATTTGTGATTCATATTATTGCCGCAGCAAATGATTTTGACCATCTTTTCAGAATTGTTGCGGTAATTATCACATTGCAAACAATGTTTGCAGGTTTTTGCCTTCATTTACTGAAGGGAGACGCCCGCCATGCAAGGTTCCCAGTAATCGCTTTGAGTGCTGGATTGGGCTGGGCATATGCAGAAATGTCCTTTGATTGGAACATCATTCTGTGGGTCTGTATGGCAATTATTTTGCAATATGGAACTGAAAAAGGGTTGAAGTATGGCACACCCGCCCCTTCGTCCAATGGCTGATTCTCCTGTCAAGGTAAACAACCCCGGCGATGCCCCAACTGGCCCTTCTCCTGAAGAGCAGAAAAAGATGGAAGCAGCGTATAACCAAATGAAGCGTAAGATGGCTATTTCAGAGATGGGTAAAGCGATTAAACACAAAATAATGGTACTATCTGGAAAAGGTGGCGTTGGCAAATCAACTGTAGCAACTGGTTTAGCTCTTTCATTGGCCCAACAAGGTCTGAAAGTTGGATTACTGGACATAGATATTACCGGGCCAAATGTTCCAAAGATGATGGGACTCGGTGGCCGTCGTTTGAATGTAGAAGACGGTAGAATTCATCCAGCGCAGGGCCACTTAGGAGTCAAGGTGATCTCCATGGCATTCTTGCTAGAAGATGAAGACACACCTGTTGTTTGGCGAGGACCAATCAAACTTGGAGCAATTCAACAATTTATTGGCGATGTAGATTGGGGAGAATTGGATTACCTCATTATCGATTTCCCACCTGGTACTTCTGATGAGCCATTGACTGTGGCTCAGAATTTGCCAGACATTGACGGTATGGTAATAGTAACCACGCCTCAAGATGTTGCGCTCCTTGATTCTCGTAAATCGATTACTTTCGCAAATTCATTGAAGGTTGATGTCATCGGTGTAATCGAGAATATGAGTGGTTATACAGTTAGAGGCAAAGCCCCATCTGGGACTGAAATTGAACTGGCCGCACCGGGCGGAAAAACAATTCATGTGACTGCTGATGATGATGGGCACTGGGCGGGGACTCTAGATATTTTCAAAGCGGGTGGAGGAGAAAAGACAGCAGAAGAGTTTGGTGTCCCCTTCTTGGGTAAACTTCCTTTCGACCCCGGCTTCGTAAGAGGTGGAGATGATGGAGTTCATCGAATTGTATCGGAACCTGAGGGTCAAGCCTCCCAAGCCTTCGCTGAAGTGGTTGCTAAAATACAATCGAAGGTTGAATCGGGTTCATCAGGTAGCGAACTTGAAATCATTTGAGGGAAAATCGATGAGCACCCCTGAGTTAAAGCGCTTAGAGCGAAGAGAATTGGACATACATCTGACTTGGTCGGATGGTACTGAGCATGAGATTACTTACGATGATTTACGCCATGCATGCCCTTGTGCAAAATGTGGGCCGCAAAGGAATGACGATGAATCTTCATTGATATTACGTCGAAATGTGGAAAATTTGCCCAAAGAAAAGCCAACGGTTAGGCCGGTAGGAAATTATGCATTAGCATTTGAATGGACCAATGGTTGTTCATCAGGAATTCACAGATTCGAGAGGATTTGGCGTCTAGGAGAAAAACAAGACCCTGATAATGGTAAGACGTATGTTCACGGAGCATGGTAAAACGCCCTGTAAGGGCGTATTTGTTGTAGCAATACACTTGTATGCCTTAACGACAGGACAAAACTAGGAGGTCATTCCAATGGATGGTGTATATCTTACTTGGTTGATTTCTGCATTGGCAATCGGTGTATTGCTAATGCCCCTGATTAAACCGCCTTGGGCAAAGGTGACTATGCATGGTTTCATCGACTTTATTCGTAGATATTGGCTACACATTGGAATCGTTCTAATCATATACAACGCCAAGGATTTCTTGGATGAAGTAGATCGTATTCTCATGGCGAATACTGATGGAATGCTCAATATGACTCCATGGATATATGCTATTGAAGGCGACATGGCACTGTGGGTTCAAGAGACCTTCATGGCAGATTGGCTAACCGCTTTCTTGACGCACTTCTATGTAGTTGGATTCATGGTTATCTGTTATGTGTCAGTGTTCTATTTCGCATACTTCGATGATAGATACATGGCTGACAGAATCAGTCTAGCCATTTTTTGGGTTTATGTTCTCGCAATCCCATTCTATTTGTTCTTCAATGTTCATGTAACAGGAAACTACATCCCCGGAATGGAAACTTTGGCCTATAATCACACACCTGAAATTAATGATTGGTTCCATCGAATCGATCCTCTGACAAATGGTATGCCAAGTCTACATATCGCATTCCCGTTTGCTGTTTGGCTTTGTTTGTTGAGATTCGATACAGATGGGCGATGGATTGTTTATCGCCGAATCCTCTTTGGCTTCATTTTGCTAACTGCATTTTGTATCCTTTACCTTGGTATTCATTGGTTTATGGATATCATCGGAGGTATGATTGTAGCAGCGGTGGCGGTAAATATTGCAAACAAGATGGCAGATCCGTTTTGGAGAATTCTTGATGAGCGAACAATCAATGCTCGCTTGGTTACCTTGTTGACTAATCCCAGTAGGGCATTCAAAGTAATCAAATCAAATACAGTACAACAAGTTACAAGATTTGCTAAACCGACCAGCAAAGAAACAGGGGCAATCTTGACTGCGATATTGATTGTGGTAGCCGGAGTTATCACCTGGGATTTGACTCATCAATCGATACCCGCGGGGGGGGTGGATGCACCTGTTGGCGTGGAAGCGGCAGATGGATGGCTGATTACTTTGGATGATAGAGGAGAATCTGCTTTGGTGGTAGTTCACGATTTATCCGATTTAGAATCAGAAATCGATGTATTCCAGCCGTTAATGGATTCTAATTCAACATATGATGTTCAAGGAGACATGTTAGTTATGGCTAATCAGTCAACATTGATGGTTATCGATTTGAATAATCCAGACAAGGCCAAAACCACAATCGAAGTTCAAGAACCAACCGATGTAGTAATTGTGTCAGAAGATTGTTTTGCAGTATTAGAGAATGGGCAAGTCAGATATTTGTCATTCGATGGTATGGAGAAAACAGGACCTAATGCAGTTCAAGGTGATTCGATTATTTTGTTTGAATCATCTAATGGTCAAATTGCAATGGTGTTTGCAAGCAATCCCGACATCATTCAGCTTGGAATCGCAGATGGTGAAGGATTGATTTCGATAGAAGTAAATGCTACTGCTGATCCCGGAGAAGACGAGATTCTTATTCAGGAAGGATTCAATGTAGATTTAGAGAATGCAACTATTACAGACATATCTATTTCAAAAGACAAACTTGCAGCAACAATCGATGTTAATGCAACTTCAAGATTGATACTACTCGATACTATAACTGGTGAAAGCAAGATTGTTTCCGACCACAAATTTGCTGCGTATGACCCTCATTTAGGACATGGGATTCTGATGTATTCAGCGTATACTGAAATCGACCCATTGAATGCTACTGAGAAGTATTCAGACAGAGAAATATACATTCATGACCTTTCAACAAATCTGACAAAACCGTTGACTGCAGATGAATTAGATCAATGGGCACCAATGGTATTGGAAGACCATTATGTGTATCAGCAAATGAATAGTGAAGGGGACATCAGTGTAGAAGTTCAACCGAAAGAACCTTCTCTACAACCTTATGCTTCCAATGTGCTAAAATTCGGAGTGATATTATTCATATCTCTGGCATTCATTCACATCATGCAAAGGCAAAAAGAAGCGAATGAACCTAGCCACCATGATAGCGAACTCGCTTCATGACTTGCTCTAATCTTTTGACAACATCTACTGCTTTTGGAGGCATACCACCCGGTGCTGCTTCGGGTTCACCTAATTCCTCATCCAATGTAAGATAGCCTTTGAGAACTAAATCCATTGCACCCTTTACATCAGGGTGACTTGCTCTTAGAATTTCATGAAGTACATGCAAATCGATTCCAAATCCTTCTAATTCATATTCTCTAGTTGCCAGTCCTAAATCGATTAGTATAGCCTCTCTTTGTTTGTTGATCAGAATATTATTTGTTGACAAATCTCCATGATTAACTGCATTACGGTGCAATTCTCGTATTGCTTTTCCAACTTTGATTAGTAATTCTTCATCGTGTTCATTGGAATGCAAAATTTCGATTAGGGGCCTACCTTCGATTTTTTCCATGATAATGGTGGCCTCTTCTATGTCAACATCCCAAATTGCAGGAACAGGCGCCCCTTTACGAGCCAACCAAATCGTCAGTTTGATTTCATTAATCATACGTTTCCGGGTAAGACTTGCATCCAAATCAGGATGTCTCCAGCCCCTTGGTTTGCGCTTTTTCAATATCGCGGAACGTCCATGCCAAGACCCTGAAATCACTTCAGCTTCAGCCCCAAGGTGCAATCTTTCACCTTCTGTCCACGCTTGCATCGATTTAGCGAGGGTGTGTATGCTTGAAAAAGGAGTGCCTGTACCGGGTGTTGAGGCACACCCATGACTATGTCATTGCCGATGTGCGCCATCGACTTCACAAATGATGCGATGGGGCCTGAAGAAGCAGCAATCGCTGATAGAATTGCTGAACTGAAAAAGCAAATGGGTGAAGATTTGCTAATTCTTGGTCACCACTATCAAAGAGACCAAATCGTTATGCATGCTGATCTGTTAGGAGACTCATTCCTTTTATCAGAATTAGCAGCTAAGTCAAAGGCTAAGAATATCGTATTTTGTGGTGTTCATTTCATGGCTGAATCCGCCGATATTCTAACTTCAGATGAACAAAGAGTAATTCTTCCAAATATGCGTGCAGGTTGTTCGATGGCTGATATGGCGGCCCTAGATGAAGTAGAAATCGCATGGGAGGAAATTTTGCGTACATCCGGATTAAGTGACCCGGCAACCGCAAAAGATGGAGACTCCTGTCTAATTCCTGTAACATACATGAATAGCGCAGCAGAACTCAAGGATTTCTGTGGCCGTCACGGTGGTATTGTGTGCACATCGTCCAATGCAGCAGGAATCCTAGAATGGGCGTATGATAGAGCAGGTCCAAATGGAGCAGTACTTTTCTTCCCAGATCAGCATTTGGGAAGAAACACTGGACTTTCAATGGGGATACCACTTGAGAAAATGGCCGTATGGACGCCAGGTCAAGAAAACGAATTGCCACAAGATGTTAAGATTGTGTTGTGGCATGGGTTCTGTTCAGTTCACAAGAGATTTACAGTCGCTCAGATTGAAGCATTTAGAGAAGAACATCCAGACGGAGTAGTCGTTGTTCACCCAGAGTGCCCAATGGAAGTTGTGCAAGCATCAGATGCCAATGGTAGTACAGAATTCATTAGGAGGTTTGTTGCTGAGCAAAAATCAGGAACTCACATCGCTGTAGGTACGGAAATCAATATGGTTGCAAGATTGGATTCACAACATGAAGACCTCCATGTTCAATGCCTAGAACCTACAATTTGTCCATGCTCAACAATGTATATGATTCATCCAGCATATTTACTCGATGTCTTGGAAAGACTTGCAGAGGGCGAGGTACCGAATCAAGTAATCGTTAGACCAGAGATACAAGAAGGTGCAAAAATAGCCCTAGAAAGAATGCTTTCAATCAAGCAGTAACTTCGAACGCTCTCCATCCCGCAAATGCTAGGGCTGGACACAAAATCATTGTAATCAAAACATAACCAATAGCTTTTGTTTGGTCTTCACTCCACATTTCAATAGTTTCAACAGAAAAGGTAGACATGGTTGTGAATGCGCCTAAAATACCAGTACCTATGAATAGTGTAAGTTCTTTAGAAATCATTTCATTTGCAAGTGCTGCCATACATATTCCAAGAAGAAGAGAACCGATTGCATTAGCCAATAATGTCCCCTGTGGAGTGCCTATCCATTCACTAACTGCAAACCGAAGCGTGGCACCGATAGCACCGCCTATTGCCACCGCGAGATATGAATTCACAAACCCCCCTTGTCGGGGCAACTCTATCAAACATGCTCAAGAGCCCTATCCTCTAGGGGCGAATTATGACTATCTGGTTCTTGACCACTAATCAGGGTAAGGTTGACGAGGCTAGGGATTATTTTTCCAAACACGGAATCCCAGTTCGACAACTTGAGTTTGAAGCCACAGAACCCCAAGCAGATGATTTAGAAGTTGTAGCATTGTCCAAGATAGAGCAAGCGATTCCACATTTGCCCGACCCCACTGATATGTTGTTGGTAGAAGATGCAGGATTGTTTATCGACGCCCTGAATGGCTTTCCTGGAGTTTACTCATCTTATGTTCTTGAAACATTAGATGTACATGGAATTCTAAAATTGATGAATCACTTACATAGCGAAGATCCAATTCAAGATGGGAATCTTAGAAGTGCAGAATTCAGAGCAGTAGCGATTCTTTACAAAAACGGACAAACAATTGTAGCTGAAGGAGTATGCCCTGGTCGCATAGCACATGAGCCGGTGGTGGGAAAGGGCTTTGGATTTGATCCAATTTTCATTCCTGCGGATTTGGATGATGATGGGGAATCCTTAGCAATTGGTGAAATCGGAGCACAAAGTACTCACGGGAAGCCATTTGGGGGCATTCCATTAGAAGAAAAACAGCTATATTCACACCGTAACAGAGCGCTTGAGAACTTACTTTCTAATCTCGACAGGCTTGGGTGATATTCTTGAGTGTAAGCGTTTTGGCCTAAGGTGAGCAGCATGAAGATGTCAAGACTTGTTGTTTTCATCCTATTGGTTGTAGGCATACTAGCATTTTTCACTATGCAGAGCGAATTAGATGAAAATGGGCGTTGGGCATTGGTTGGTGGCAACCTGCTTTTGGCAATTATTTGGGTATTCTTAGGAGACAATCCGGGAACCGCACAACAGCCAGTTCAAAGAAAAGTTGCAACTCGTGTTAGCCCTGTTGGAGATGAGGAAGAATCATCATTAGATATCCCTGAAGTTGTAACCAAGGATGACTTGGATGGCGCATCATTACGTGAGAGAAAGATGGCCAAAGTTGCATCTAGCCAACAAGAAGAGGACGAGAATCAAATTACAGTCGAACCAGATGATGATTTGGAAGAAGTTGCGGTATCAATCGAAGAAGTGCATGTTGCAGATGAGTATGTTGTTGAGGTTTCTCCTCAATCCATAGAGGATGCAAATATTGCTGCTCACATTCGAGAAAAGAGCGACCACCATAGCCGAATTCGTGCAAGAATCGAAGAGCGTCGAAGAGACCAAATGGCTGAGATTAGAGCATCAACAGCAAAGATGTGGGAAGACCACAGTTCTGGTGAAGATCTGGTTGGATTAATTCAAAGTGAGAAGCACGGTCACAATATTTTGATTGAACCAGCAAATGCTGAGGCCGGACACGTTTACGGGGCGACATTAGTACGTATCGATGATTCAACAATTTTGAAATTGAGAGTACCTTTGGACACTGGTTATGTTGCTATTGAAGAGGAAAGAGCCACCACCGCAACTATGACATTACCACCGGGCCTACCATCTCCAGAAGAATTGGGCCTACCGCTTCCACCACCACCAGGGGCCTCAGGCGCATTGGCGGCATTAAAAGATGAGATGGCTAAAGATTGAGGTTTTTGATGCAAACTATTGCTGAAAAGTCAATACGTCAAAACAGATTGGCTTTGTATGGACTTATTCTTGTAGCAATTGCGCCTACAATTTCAGTAATTACTGGGTTTGCTTTGAAAGCAGGAATATTTGCGGTATTTGTCTTTATTTTTACAAAATTGTGGATGTTTGGATTACCAGCATTTTGGCATCTCAATGTGGAGAAAGGTCAGAGGTCGTTTTCGTTACCTCAAAATGGAGGTTGGCTAGCCTCTACATTTCTAGGATTAGGAATGGCTATAACTATTGCAATTGCCTATATTCTCTTAGGTGATTTGGTCTTATCAAGCGAGGATATAGTAGAAATTCTAGAGCCCTTCGGACTTACAGTTCCTTGGAAATTGGCCATCGCAATCCTATTCTGGATATTCATCAATTCAGTTCTAGAAGAATACGTTTTTCGCTGGTTTATAACCTCAAAAGTTGAACAATTAGTAGGAGGTAAATGGATTCCTATACTAATTTCTGCGACCATATTTACTGTTCACCATACGATTGCAATGGCTTACTTCATCGATCCGCTGGGAAATCTACTTGCCTCGGCAGGAGTTTTCGCTGGAGGTGTAATTTTCTCTTGGATATACATTCAATATCGTAGCATTTGGGTTGCATGGGTAGCACATGCAATTGCAGATGTAGCGATCTTTGTCATCGCTTGGCATATAATTGTAGGATTCTAATCACTTGTGCACCCATTTAGGATCACTTCGGTTTAGGAATGCTTGTACACCTATTTCTTTATCTTCGGTGTCGAATAGATCAGCAAAAGCATGTGCTTCAATTTCTATTCCTTTAGAGATTCCATGTTCGAGAGAGGCGCGAATTGTTTGCTTGGCTACTCTCATTGTATGCATGGATTTTGAAGCGATAGTTTGGGCTATTTCCATCGTTTTACTTTCTAATTCTTCAGGAGTACACACATGATTTACTAGACCCATTCTGTAAGCATCTTCAGCACTTACATTATTGCCTGTCATAATCATCTCCATGGCTCTACCATAACCAACAAGATGGACCAATCTTTGCGTGCCACCGTAACCTGGAATCAATCCTAATTTGATTTCAGGAGCTCCAAAAATGGAACGAGTACTGGCGATTCGAATATCGCAAGAACAAGCAACTTCACAACCTCCTCCTAACGCGAAACCATCGACCATTGCTATGGTTGGTTTATTCAAATACCAAATCGCTTCAATAGGGCTGTTACTAAACATTGCTCTGATTTCTTGAGAACCCTTGCCGACGAATTCAGTTATGTCGGCTCCCGCAACGAAGGCGTTTGGTTTTGCTCTCTTTCCTTCTGGAGGAGGATTTGGATTGGCTCCTGTGATAATAACACAGCGAACAGAATCATTTTGTTCAGCCCAACCACACATATCTTTGAGCGCAGAAGCCACCTGTTGGTTTAGCGCATTCAACTTATCAGGTCTGTTAATCGTAACCTTTGCAATTACTCCATCACCGTTTTCGCAAGGAATTTCCTCGATGATTACTACTTCGCCCATGCTACCTCCGAGGAAGTCATAGCAAATCAATCTGTAAGCACACATTGAAGTTGATGAGTCCTACCGTTGATTTATGTCCGACAGCGAAGAATTCTTGGTGGTCGCAAATGATTTGGGCAAAAGATACGGTGATTTCATTGCTCTTCATCCACTTAATGTCAAAGTTAGTTCTGGAGAATTCTTTGGAGTATTCGGTCCTAACGGTGCTGGAAAATCGACATTCATTAAACTTCTAACCGGCCAATTGCGCCCTAGTATAGGCGCTGTTGAAGTCTTGGGAATCAACGCGGCAAAGCAACCTCAGAAATTGAAGGCAAATATTGGTATTGTTCCAGAATCAGAATCACCTCCATCATATCTCACACCTAGTGAATTTTTGCAATTCGTAGGCAAATTACGGGGCGTGGAAAACTTGGATGTCAAGGTTGAGCATTGGATGGATTGGTTTGGTCTTCAAGAAAAGAGAGACACCATGTGCAAAGATCTCTCAAAAGGGCAGCGCCAAAAAGTAATGTTGGCATCAGCATTTATTCACGAGCCGAAACTACTTTTCCTAGATGAGCCATTTGCTAACCTCGACCCGATTTATCAGAGGAAATGCCGGCAATGGCTATTGGATATGGTAGCAAATGGCGGGACCATTTTCCTATGTTCACATGTTCTTGAAATGGCTGAAAGAATGTGTAACCGCATGGCTATAATCAACAATGGAAAGGTATTGGCTGCAGGTACCGTGAAAGGACTAAAGGAAAATGAAAGTGAAACACTTGAAGATGTATTCATTCGATTAGTAGGACATTCGATTGAGGAAGCAGAGAGAATGAGTGATGAGGGTATCAACGAGGAGGAGTGAATCTGTCTGTTTCTATAACCAGCCGAGATTGGTCTGAAATTTCAAAACAATCTCCACCCAAGACATTGGGTTCAACCAATGCTGGAATCCATCTAAACACACCTTTGGTTGGATGGGGTGCGTTTTCAACAACATTTCGAGTTATGTTTGTTGAAGAATTCAGAGAAAATTTAGACTTCGCAAAGAAGAGACGTATTCTTCTATTCCCTTTACTGGTAGCATTGGTTACGATGGTTGCAACCATCGGTTTGCAATTTCTTGTTGGCGAAGGCGCTGCACAGGGAACAGATGCAAATTCCAACGCATTTACTTGGGAAGAAATGCGTTTTGCACTACATCTGCCTTTGTTGTTCTTCAGTTTAGGAATGGGGTCTTTCGCCTTTTTAGGTAGGGAGAAAGTCTTAGCTCGCACGGGGACCAAGAATTACCTTCTTGCTTCACCCGCTCTTCAGCCACTGACTAATCCAACGGCTCATTTTGCATATTATGTGAAAGATCTTTCCTACTATGTGATGCTGATACTCACCCCAGTTATATCAGGAATGGCAATTGGAATTTTACTGGAGGATTTCACTAGTGTGAAAACTCCGTTAGAGTTTAGCAGTTTACCAAGAACATGGGTGGCAATGACCGTAACATTATCACAAGGTTTGGCATTTTCATTCATCGCCTCTTCGTTATGGTTACTAGGGGGCTGGTTTAGCAGATTAACCCCAGTTTTTGTGATTGGCCTTGGAACAATTATCGGTCTAGGTTTGATGCCACGACAATACTTCCTGTGGGGCTTGGCTACACAACAACCGGATGGAATGTTGTTGGCAATACCTGCAATTTCAGCATCGATATTTTTGGCATGGCTTGCTTCTCAATTAGTGTTAGATGATTTCGAGGTCAAAGTAGTATCCAAGAAAGAGATTTTCATTCCCGCTTGGAGTCGTTTGAGATTCTTAGGTAATGGGACGCTGAGAATATTGGTTGCTAAAGAAGCGGTTGACCTTATTCGTTCAGGTTCTTTGAAGAAGATGATTGTTTCATATTCTGTGCCTCTAATCGTTCTGCTAATGATGGCTTGGCTAGTTGATTTCGCACAAGCACCTATCCCGATTAATCTGCTATCTTACGCTCCGTTCTTGGGATTCTTTGGATTCAATTTTTATTCATGGTTGACAGCTTTAGATTCTCCAGAACACATGAATGGATTACCACTAAGTGTACCGCAATTAATCCGTGCAAAGGTTACGGTCTATTTTTTGGCAACAACCTGGATTTCAGTAATTTTCCTTTGTCTGATGGCTTGGAGATTGGATGAATGGGCGGTATTACCAGTAGGTCTAATCGTAATGATTGCCAATAGCATTTACATTGTCTGTTTAACAGCATTCCTGATGGGATTGGCTCCGAATAAGGCGATTTTCGATGCAAAAATCATGACTTGGTTTTGGATTGGAACCGTAATCCCATTGCTAGCATTATTCTTGCTTTCCTTCACTCAAGGCGATGTCTCATTTTACGAAAATTGGGCAGATCAAGTTAAGGACAAAGGATTGCAAGCAGAATCCGTAGAATTTGATAATAATCGAATGGCTACAGGATTCAAAGGGATTCTGCTAGTTAGTGTAGGTCTGGTGGCCGGTGCAATACTGTTGATGAAACTGCTCGACCGCAAATGGGGAAGGGCAGAGTTCAACAATTGAAACCATCTCGACTCTTCCATGGGACTCGTAATCGCAGTAAGTGGATTGCCTGCTGCGGGCAAGGGCGAGTTTGCCGCGATATTAGCATCAAAGGGCATCCCTGTTCGTTCTATGGGGGACATGGTCAGGGCTGAAGTTAAGGCAAGAGGTATCGCTGAAGCACCTCATGTATTTGGTGAGGTAGCAATTCAATTACGTGCTGAATATGGAGATGACGTATTGGCTCACAGATTGGTTGATTCGGTTGACGTATTGCTCGAAAGTCATCCAATCGTATTGATTGAAGGCCTGCGTGGAGTAGCGGAGAGAGAAGTCTTCTCATCTCATTGGGGAGATTCGTTCAAGGTGGTTGCCATTACATCTTCCAAGCAATTGAGATTCGAGAGAGTACAATCTCGTGCTCGTTCCGAAGACGGGGATTTAACAGATCTTGAAAATAGAGATGAAAGAGAAACTGGTTGGGGACTTGATACAATTATCGAAGAAGCAGAATTTTCGTTTTCAAACGAGTTAAATCTTGAAGATTTGGAAACCGCAGTTTCGGGTTGGCTCAATACTCTGTGAGAGGGCCCGTAGGGCCTCTCACAATGGAGAAAGGTCATAACCGAGGGTGACAGTGTCCGAAGTGTCAGGGGACTAAGTATGGCAAGAAGAAGTGGTGGTGGCCAAAAGAGAAGGCGTAACCAACAACGCGCAATGTATGATGAACTTGACAAGTATCCTGTAATGCCTCCACACGCGTTTGCAAGAATTGTACGTGACAAGAGAACTCTGAATATCATCTACCAAATTATCGAACCACCTTTGAACAAGAAAGAACAGGAATGGCGAGATGAGTTACTCGATATTTTTATTCGTTCACTGACAGCAAACATCGACGAAATCGATGCAGACCCAATCGCTTATCTTCGCACTGCGATGGATAAAGTCATCAAGGCTTACGGCATGAAAATCAATAAGAAATCGAAATCAAAATTATTCTACTATCTTCGAAGAGATTTGGTAGGATATGGGCCAATGGATGTTTTGATGAATGACGCGAATGTGGAAGACGTTTCGCTTGATGGCACTAATGTTCCAATTTTCGCTTACCACAGGAAATTCGAATCTGTGGAGACGACTTGTGTGTGGGAGACAGATGAGGAATTGGAGTCTTATGTTATCAAATTGGCACAGCGTTGTGGTAAGCACATTTCCGTTGCTGACCCATTGCTGGATGCTACGCTGATGGATGGTTCAAGAATTGTCATGAAGTTGGGACGTGAAGTTTCAACTAGAGGTTCTGCATTCTGTATTCGAAGATTCAAGGATGATCCGTTCTCACCATGTGATATTATTGCATTCCGAACCCTTTCCTCTTTGATGGGAGCATATTTGTGGGTTGCATTCCAAAATGAAGTTCCAATGCTTTTCGTAGGCGGTACAGCTTCTGGTAAAACTACAACACTAAACGCAATGTGTATCTTCATCCCTTGGCAGATGAAGATTGTCAGCATTGAATCAACCCGTGAAGTAAACATCCCACAACCTAACTGGGTCCCAGGTCTTACTCGACAGGGATTCGGTGGTGAGTCAAATGAAGGAGAAATTGGAGAATTCGAGTTGCTAAAAGCGGCTCTTCGTGAACGACCAGAATACATTATCGTGGGCGAGATTCGTGGTGCGGAAGCATATGTTCTATTCCAAGCGATGGCTACAGGTCACTGTGCATACTCTACAGTGCACGCAGATTCAGTTCCATCACTCGTACACCGATTGGAGAACAAACCGATTGATATTCCGCGTGTTCTGCTTCCTGCGCTTGAAGCATGTGTAATTCAAATTCAGACTCGTATCAACGGACGACGTGTTAGAAGAAGTAAGCAAATCGTTGAAATTGTCGGAATTGATCCAAACTCTTTGGAAGTAATTACTAATGAAGTGTTCAGATGGAATGTCGCAAATGATGATTTTATATTCTCAGGAAAGTCATATGTTCTTGAGAAAATCATGGTGAAAATCAACTACAGTCAAGATGAGATGCGAAGAGAACTCCGAACAAGGAAACGTATCCTTGAATGGTGTGTTTTGAACGATATTCGTAAGGCTGACCAAGTTAGCCAAATCATTACTGAATATTACGTTAGGCCGCATGAAATTTTAGCTCGTGTTGATGGTCTTCGTTGATTAAAGTAAATTGAATTGGAGGTGTGATAATTGGAGTTAACTGCATGGCAGAAAATTTGTCATCGCATACTCGGTAGAGTGTTCAAGAATAGGGCACGTAACGATACTAAACTTTCTGAAGACCTCGTTAAGGGTAATATGCCAATGATGCCCGAGGTATACATGGCTCAATTATTCGTTACAACTGTAGCGGTCACGATAATCTGTGGAATGTTATTGGCTGGAATATTTATGCCGGACATTGGATTGATTGCATGGTATGAATCTAGGCCTGACCTAAATTATGCTCTAGCATGTTACGAATGGGAGTATTGGAATGCGGACTTGGTAGATGAAACACTCGAGAGTAGAGGTTGTCCATATTTCCAATACATGGTGTTCCCACCTATTGCTAAAATTTTGGTCCCAATATTTCTTGGGCTCTTAGTACCATTTGGGACTTACAAATATCTGAAGGGCACTGCTGCAAGGTCGGCTCATGCTCGAGGAGTTGCTCTTGAGAAGTATCTTCCTTATGCAGCATCATACACCGCAGCAATGGCTGCTGCAAACGCAACACCTCACAAGATTTTCAAATCGTTGGCTTTGAATGGAGACATCTATGGAGAGATTGCCTATGATTCGGCTATGATTTATCGCGATGTATCTTTGTTAGGTTATGACTTGTTGACTGCAATGAAGATGGCAGTTGATAGAGCCGCGTCTCCATGGATGACAGAATTCTTCCAAGGAATGGTCGGCACACTTACTGCTGGTGGTTCTCTGAAGTTGTATTTCCTAAATCGTGCTGAACACTACATGCGTGAAAATAGAACTCGCCTTCAAGAGTTCTTGGAATCTCTGGCAATGTTAGCGGAATCATATGTTGTTGTTGCAGTAGCAATGCCACTGTTCCTAATCGTTATGCTGGTTATTATGTTCTGGGTTAGTGGTGCTGGAGCTCAGATGGAAGAGAGCACTTTGTACGCTGTGGTTTTATTGGTTCTACCAATGATTCACGCAATGTTCGCATTCATTGTATGGTCGTCAAGTCAAGAACAAAAGATGTGATGAGGAGGTGAGATTATAGCGCGCAAGAAGAAAGAGAAAATCATCGTCAAATTGGATCTTCCAAAAGATGACACAACTCTAACTAAATTATACGCAATTCTTGGTGTATGTATTTTCTTGGGCTCAGCATCATTCACATTTTGGGTAACCAATTCACACTTCACTACCGCTCCTAATGGCCAACCGCTTTTCATCAATTTGGCATGTGGATATGATCCAAATTATGTTCCTACATTTGATGACAATGAGTCCTGCCAATCCGGTTTGCTCAAAGATCACCCCGATGTGTTGGTGATGACTCCAGAAGAGCCATGGAAAGAATTCATTGGCCTAGGACAATTGTTTGATGTTCCGGGTATGGATGAAAATATAACTGCCAATGTGCGTCCTGAACAACCACTGACCGGTACATGTAGTGTGGAATCTGCGATACCTTCAGATTATTCATTCATTCTTTACGACCCTCTAGGTGTAGAACTTGACAGATATAGCGGGAATACACACTCAAATAATGATAAATGTGAAATTTCCGTTCAAAATATGGAGAAAGGAAATTATTACTCAATTGTGATTATTTCTGAGAACGAGGTTCAGCAAGCGACCTATCGCTTAGAGATGGATTACTACGATGGATTACCAAAAAACATGAACAATAAATCACAATGGATTGGACCTGAAGTTGAACTCGGAGGACTTTCTTTGAGACCTACGATTTTCCTGAACTTCTTCGGCTTTGGATTCTTCATTATGTTTTGGCCAGCTTCATTTTACTGGGATAGAGTCAAAGAGAAGACAAATAGGATGGAAGAAAAATTCCCTGATTTCTTGAGAGACCTTGCAGAATATTGGAAAGGAGGTCTTTCCATGACGGTGGCGGTTCAAACGTTAGCGACGAGTGAATACGGTGCCCTGAATCATGAAGTCAAGAAAATGAGTGACCAATTGTCATGGGGTGTTGCATTTGGTGATGTTATCGAAATGTTTGCTCATAGGGTGGGCACGCCACTTGTTTTACGTGCGATATCGTTAATTTCTGAAGCGAATAGAGCTGGTGGAAAGATTTCAGATATTCTTGTAACCGCTGCTAATGATAGTCGTGAAATAAAGTTCTTGGAAGGAGAAAGGAAACGTTCGATAGCGTCCTACATTTCGGTTATTTGGACTTCATACGGTGTTTTCCTTGGTGTTATTGTCGTTCTAGCTAAGGTTTTCATTCCAGCGATTGCTGGTTCAAATTCTGATTCAGAAGATGGTGGAGGAGGCCAGCAGTTAGGAAACATGGTCATTCGAAATATTGAACCACTGTTCTTCCTAACGATTTTTTATTATGGTGTAACCATGCAAGCACTCGGTAATGGTTCGATGGCTGGTTTGATGGCAACCGGGCGTTTCACAAATGGAATGAAGCACTCAGGATTGATGATTTTGCTTGCTATGCTTTGTTTCAACGTCATTGTATTCACGCCAGATTTAATTGGTGTCACTGCTTTACCGACATTGACTCCATCTGCGGGAACATTCTCGCCTTGAGGTGATATTGTGCAAAATGATGAGGGCGCACAAATTCACATCCTTGAAATGTTGACTTTGTTTTGGTTGTTTTTCATGACGGCTGCTTTTCTCATCACAGTTCATATTCCTGATGAAGCGAGCATTTCGATAGATGCTGAAATGCAATTTGCTGGCGAGGATGCAATCAATTTGGGATTAGCAACTCCGTCATTAGAGAGCGATCATGATTCACGATTAGCAGAGTTGCTTGCTGCTGGTCAAAATGATGAAGCATGCGAATTGGTTCAAAATTATCTTGCAAGCGGAATCGAAGCAAATTGCTGGTTAGCAAAGGACTCAGGTACTTCCCAACCTCATGGAGAGGTTGCAACTCCTGGCTCTAGTACTGTCAATGCACACGGCTTAGTTGTGGTCGATGACCATTTGTGGACAATAAGTCTGGATCTGTGGGAGCGTGGTTCATAATGCGCTCAACAAACAAAGACGATAGGGGCCAAATGTTGTTGGCAACCGGGGTTGTTTTGATGATGTCTTTGCTTTCTATGGCTATTTTCGGTGTCAAGATGGCAGGAATTTCTATGCCTTATGATACTGCAGGAGATGATACGATTCAAGCATCATCAGATGTTGCAGATAATCTTCCAGCTTTGACTGAAGCAAGAGCTCAGATATGGTACGATTCTGGGCTTTCAGAACTAGAAAGTGTTGAGAAATCGATTGAATCAGTGCACGATGATGTATTACATCATGGTGAAATTCGTGGTGTTGAACTCAAACTCCTGAACATCACAGTTAGTGAATCGGATGGAGTTGTTTCAGTGTATAGTGAACTAGGGGCAGCAGATAGAAATTCGATGCTCACTAGGGTTATATCGTTTGAAATCGACTTGGATGATTAATGCGACTTACGCCATTCATTCCAAGCGAGGTCTAGCCAATGGTTAACTCGGTCTAGACTATCTTTGACTATCGTTGGGTCAAGAGTATTCCAATCAGCAATTCTTGCTTTTTCCTTTAGGGAATCTTGTATGGCTCTAATTCGTGGCAATGCAGAAATATATCTATCCGCATTTCTGAAAGAATGACTTTCCCTTTGCTTCAGGAAACTAGTATGTTGTGACTCATTATCAACATACATCACAATACCGACTGCTATACCTCCAGAGTCACTCCAAGAACGTAATAGACGAGCACTTGGTTCAATGTGTACGCCTTCTAAGATGAGATCGATACCTTCACGTCGAGCTCTCTCGATTGTCGCAAGAACGCCTGCCTCTACAGATTTGCATGTGTCTTGCCAGTCAAGAACCGCATCTCCTGATTCGCCCTTCGAGAAGGAAGAGCGATGTAATGCGGGATTCTCACTTGTATCTTGAACACGCATGATTTCACGAATCGCATCAGTCGAAAGAAGCCTAGCGAATGAATGCTCGTTGGCGATTTTCACTGCAGTAGTTGATTTTCCAACCCCTGTTGCACCAGCGATTAATACCAAGATTGGAGGACGCCCAGTTACTTTGGTCGTCGTCGCCTCAGCGATGCCAATCCGCTTCGCCATCAACATATGCTATGCCTGCTTGCTAATCAAGACAACCCTCGATGGGAGAGGCTTTGAGGCGGTTCCCCCTCGCCTCGGTCATGGCGAGCGAACAGATGTTGATTGCAGGCGAATGGACCGATGCAGAAGGTGGTTCAACCGCGGATGTGTTGAACCCTGCTACTGGTGAAGTAATTGCAACAACACCCAAAGCAACAATTGGAGATGTTGAGAGATGTGTGGCCGCATCAAGAGCGGCTCTAAATTCAAAGGACTGGGCCGCAATGGACCCCGCTCAAAGAGGCAGGGTATTACAGAAGATGGCTGCAGCAACCTATGCAAACGCAAAGAGTCTAGCGTCCATCGAGTCCTCAAATAATGGCAAGACATTCCGTGAAGCATTGAGCGAGATTCGCTATGGTGCATGGACTTTGGAATACTTTGCAGGACTATCAGATAAGATTGAGGGTAGTACAATTCCAGTCCCAGGAAATCGTCTAAACTACACTTTGAGGCAACCTCTTGGAGTAACTGCTCACATCGTCCCATGGAATTTCCCGCTACAATTAGCAATTCGTTCAATTGCTCCTGCACTTGCTGCAGGTTGTACCGTAATCGCTAAGCCTGCTTCTTGGACTCCACTTTCCTTGATTGCTTGGATGAAAGCAATGCAAGAGGCTGAAGTTGGCCTTCCAGCAGATGTTCTGCAAGTCATTACCGGTTCTGGTAGTCTGATTGGAGATGCATTAGCAGGTCACGCGGGCGTGGATGGAATAGTCTTAACCGGCGGTGTTCCTACTGGACAAGCTGTGATGGCTAAGGCTAGTGAGAATCTTACTCCGGTTACTCTAGAACTTGGTGGCAAGGGTGCAAATATTGTATTCTCTGATGCAAACCTTCGCTATTGTGCAAAAGCGATTTGCTTTGGAATTTTCATGAATGCAGGACAAATGTGTTGGGCTGGTTCACGATTGATTGTTCACGAAGATGTTCATGATGAATTGGTTGAAGCCATAGTGGCTGAGATTTCTAAGTGGCCAGTTGGCCCAGGTATGGAAGAAGGAGTCAGAATGGGAAGTATGGTTCACACATCCCACCGTGATGATGTATTGGATATGCTATCCAAGGGATTAGAGCAGGGCGGAGAAGTCGTTTGTGGTGGAAAGGCTTTGGATAGAGATGGCGCATTCATGGAGGCGACTGTTGTAACAGGTGTAACTTCTGATAACCTCTTATTCCAAGAAGAATTGTTCGGCCCAGTTCTTGCAGTAACCAAATTTAGTGAGGAATCAGAAGCCCTCGCTCTGGCAAACGATACTCCGTTCGGACTTCTGAATGGAATTTGGACTAATGACCTCTCGCGAGCACACCGCTTCGCTAGAGATGTCGAATCAGGAATGGTCAGTATCAACGAATACCCAATCACATTCCCACAAACCGCTTTCACAGGATGGAAACATTCTGGAATTGGAATTGAGCAATCTAAAGATGCACTCAATTTCTACACCAAGGTCAAGAATGTCAATGTAAAGTTGTGATAATATGAAGGTAAGCCAGAGAGATGGTATTACTCTCATCCAACTTACAGGTGGGTCTGCTACTCAGTCGTTCAGTCGAAAATTCCTACCGCAAATCCGAGATGCGGTGATGGATAATATTGGTTGCAAAGCGATTGTCATAACAGGTGAAGGCAAGTTCTTCTCTGCAGGGGCTGATATCGTAGCCTTTCAGAAATCGATTGAGGACGGAGATAGCGTTGAACTAATCCGAGAATTGACCGATATACTTCATCCAATGCTGGTGAAAATGAGGACTTCGAAAACCATCTTTGTTGCAGCCCTCAATGGTGCATCCGCAGGTGGAGGTCTTGGATTGGCACTTGCATGTGATGCAAGAATTGCCAGTCCAAATGGTAAGATGGCAGCATCATATTCTGGTATCGGGCTATCTCCAGATGGGGGGACAACATGGCTATTGCCTCGACTTGTAGGAGAGCAGATCGCTCGCAGGTTCTTCCTTGAGAATCAAGTGTGGAGTGCTGAAGAAGCATGTGAACTTGGTGCAATCGATGAAGTAGTTTCAGAGGAGAAACTGATTGATAGAGCAATCGAGATTGCTAATACTTGGTCACAATGGGGCAATCATACCAAAGAGGCAACCAAGCATCTCTTGTTAACACAAAACATGAACGATTTTGAAACACACTTGAAGCATGAACAAACTCTGATCGAGGCTGCAGGAACTACACCTGAATTCGCAGAAGGAGTTGATGCATTCCTGTCCAAACGCAAACCGAATTTCAATTAGGGCGCAATTGGAAAATTGGCGATTCTACCAAGGGAATTTGGCAGACCAGATAATGAAATCATTTAGAATGACTTGTATTGCTAAAAATACAGAACCAAGCAACATCATTCCAGAACCGTCAACTCCATCTTGCCATGCTCCATATGCGAGCAGTCCAAACATTATGTTGCCAATTGAGGCTAATCCTAGGATGCCAATAACCAAGAAAGGAGTCCAAGAATATGAGTTATTCATGTGGAAAATTGTACTATCAATCCATAGTAATGAAGGAATTAGAAATAGTGCGTATGCCAATAATAGACGCTTAGCACCATTGCCGTCAGATTCACCCCATGGCCACCTGAGTGATTCCATTACAGACACATCGATTTTGATTAAAGAGACCCACCAAAACATCAGGAACCCAATTGCTGCCAAGAACATAAATGGAACAATGTATGTTGTCCAAGAAGCAGGGATTCCTCCCCAAAGTGATGCTTTATCATCTAATCGTGATAGTCCGTAAACATAGCTAACTAGCACAAGCGGTCCGGTAACGAGGGTAAAAATTCTGATGAATTCACGGGTGACTTCCATGATTGGCGGTTGTATGGTTAGTTCAAAATATATTGTTATTATTGGAGGTAAGTTTTTGCACTTTGTAAACTACCATCTGTTTGATGACAGAGAGTGGGTCCTTCGCTTGGTATCTCAAAACATTCCGAGATATTGATTTTGAATATGCCTGGGGTGGAATAGGCATTATACATTCGTTTCTTTCTATTTTAACATTAATTTTCTTGTTTACTTTGGCGACAATGATCTTTCGAGCAAGGCCTGAATCTCCTGAGAATCGCTTCATGTCATTGATGTTGTATGTTGAAGGTTTGAAGACAATAGTTACTTGGTATGCGATATATCCATTTGGACCTGAGATTTTACCAATAATGCAGTACTGGCGAGTAATCTTCTATACAATGAATCTTCTATCGATATTGATGTATCTCTCCCTTTCTTCATTTTATCCGGTGAAATTTTTGAAGTTCATGACAAAAGATTCAATCAAGAACAATTTGTATTGGGCCCTTCCAGCAATAGCTGTAGCATTGATGGCCATAATAATCACATCTTCTGGAGGAGTATATGAGACCATCAATGGTTCATTGCATGTCGAATGTCCCGAAGGTGGTGCTGAAGGGTCAGCGGTTGTCGAAACTTCTTATGATGGGAAAGATATGACGGGTAATTGTTTCAAAGAGCATACTCCATACTCTTATGTTGTAATGGAACAGTCTAACCTTGCAAGGTTTTTGTTGATGAGTCCAGTTTTGACTGCATTCATCGCATTAGCGTTTATGCGTAATGCGCAGAAGAAACTGAGCTTAGATGAGGACGATGAAGTGTCTGCACAGAAGGCAACTGAAGCAAGAGCGATTTTCATAGGATTTGGAGGAAAAACCTTCTTCCAAGGAATAACATTGTTCATGATGATTTACATATCTGCAGTATATGGTCAATTCAATGCTGCTGATATGGTTGAAATGAAAGTAGGAGATTCAATGAAGTACTATTTCTTTGCAGTGTATGCTTGGTTGTTCAGTTCATTGTTTGCTGGTTTATTCGAAGGAACTATGTTTACATATGCTATATTGAAGAACGATGTACTTGGAATCGATGAGAAGTTACGTAGAACATTCAGCACAGCGATATTCGCAACTATTGGAGCTATTGCATTCCTTGTAGCCTCAGAGCTTGTAGAAAATTTGGTTGGAGGGTCTGGCTGGATTGGAGGAGTTTTGATTGGCGCACCACTTATCGTATTACGTAAACCAATCTTTTCTGTAATCAATGGTTTCTCAAGCCGCTTAATGCCAGAATCGTTCACAGCTGCTGAAAAGACTTATCTTGAAGCATATGAGTTGGCCATGGAAGATATGATTGTAACCAAAGAAGAGAGGAAATTCTTGCAACTACAAGCCAAGACCCTTGGCCTAGATGAGGATCGAATTACCCATTTAGAATCCTGGTATGATGAATCACTTGTTTCAGACGAAGAAGAATAA
>CAZEXE010000003.1:35527-63872 GCA_964516645.1 uncultured Candidatus Poseidoniales archaeon | reverse complement strand
CCATTAACCAAGGATATTTAATCTTTATATTCGCACAGAATTCGATTGTTGACAATTGCTTTCGGGGGGGTCCTCTGTAACACGGGCATTGTATAGGCTACCCTTTGTACGGGAAGATCAGGCCATTTTACTAGCTTCGAGAACAGGTCTCTTGAGAGATGGTGAGAAGTCGACCAATTTACCCCAAACTTGTATCACATCGCCTTTCTTACACTCTAGAATCATCTCATCACAGGAAACTGGCATCTTGATTACACCAACATATGGACCGCCATCAATCAAAGCATGAACCGATTGGCCACCACGGTAAACAGGGTCTCCAATCAGAGTTCTTTCCATCTTCTCGATTCGTAAGTTAACAAGGAATTCACTGGCATGCTTCTCCATCAATTCACGTCTCTCACTTGAGAATCTTGCGCTTTCCATCTCTAGGACTAATCTTTCGAATTCTGTGTCAATACCTTCGGTCAATTCACCATCAGTAGCCTTAACCTGCTCTTGTTCTACCGGTAGAGGCTCATCCAATTCTGCTTGCTGTTCTGCCTCTTCTTGTTCAGGGATTATGTTTGTTTGATTCTCCTGGATATTAGGATCGAAAACGAGTCCGTCCATCTTTCCGGTACTGAAATGAGGCATCCATTCTCCATTTGTCCAAGCATGTCCTTCAATCAAATCATCTGGTG
The DNA here is from genome assembly GCA_964516645.1 of uncultured Candidatus Poseidoniales archaeon. Lineage (GTDB taxonomy): Archaea > Thermoplasmatota > Poseidoniia > Poseidoniales > Poseidoniaceae > MGIIa-K1. The sequence goes on along the minus strand of CAZEXE010000003.1, from coordinate 63,189 downwards.
ATGGGCTGGATAACACAAATCTTGCCTTTACATTAAATTCATCTGTTTGAATTTGTTGTTGTTTACTCGTTGCTATAACCCAATAAAGTCCATCCTTTTCTTCTATTGACTCAATAGTCCATGTTGCCCATTTACCATCTATCTGTTGCCCGGTTTCAATGTGAGTGGATTCTAAGTAACTACTTTCTCCGATTTGCTGAATAACGCTTGCGAATTGAGATTCAATTGACGAATCATCATGTGTTTCATTGTTGGTATCTTCGATTTCATCGAGTACAGCGTCGATTTCTTCATCACTAATTTGGGTTTCATCTTCTAAACCAAATCCTAATTGAGCCCATAATTTGTCCAGTTCTTCGATGTCTAGAGTGCCATCTTGATTCAAATCGAAGTCCTTGATTGCATCTTTTACAATAAATAATGGGACAGTAAAGCCAGTGGCAGCGGTGAGAGCACCTGCAATTTCAACAGGGTCGAGTTTTCCATCTTTATTGAAATCTCCAATCTCAATCAACATCTCTGGAGTTAGGTTCTTTTCTTCTATTTGTTTTGAAAGTTGATCTAAAATGACATTGTGAGCAACCTCAGTAGGCTTTTCTCCTGATTCAGTTTCAGGTAGTTTTGAATCGATGTGGTATTTGCCCTGCTCGATATTTTCTTGCAGTTTTTGCCGACCCTGTTCTCGTAACTCTTCTGCTCTTTCAATTGCTTTTTCTCTGCCGGACTTGATGATGTGTGCTGCACCCACTGCTCCAGCACCACCTGCTACACCAAGCGCTCCTAATTGGAGCCCCATCTTGGCTAAATCGGAATTATGCAAAGCTGCGATTTTCTGCGATTTCGTACCCCTATCGATGCCATATGCGCTTGCAACAATATCTAGTTCGTTAGGTTCTAGTTCTTGTAGAGTTTTGCCACCTCTTACTTCTTGAATAACACGAGACATAATTTGAGAAGATTGGTCGTTGTAATTTGCTGCAGGGTTTACGGAGGCTCCTTGGTTTTCTGGCGTATTTTCTACCCAGTTCCATTGACCGGTAGAATCCTGCTTCAAGACCATCTTTCCATCGGAACTGACAGCTGCGCCTGAAGATGACACAATCCCTCCTGCAATCGCCCCGAAAATACCCAAGCAACAGCAACCTGTACCAAGGGCGGATTCGCCGGGAATGAATGTCTCAATTATAGTGATAATGACGCCAATACCGATAGCCCATGCCCCGGCAGTAGACATCCAATTCTTAGGAACGGCATCTTCGGACATGGTTCTACGAGTTCGAATCCGGTCAAGAACTTGATGCTGTCATGGCCATTTAGGACGAGGCCAATCCTTTGGGTCGCCATTTGACCAAGGAAGGGTGCATAGGGCGCTTTCCATTTGTGCCAAATTTACGTATCCGCGCTCGATTTGAATTCTAAACAACCAATCTTTCAGACGACCTAGTTTGATCCCAGGCTCTAGGCCTGTTCTCTCCATAATCCATTCACCGTCAATTAAGCAATCAATATCAGTAGGGTATTGCAATGATTTTTTGATTAATTCCGTATCTTCATCAAGAGCAGTTTTCAAAGAAGCATGAGTAATAACTTCATTGCCGAGTGTGTTTCTATAGAGTCTTAATTCGGTTTGGTTTGGAGAATTATGAATGAGGTAGTGAAGATGTTTAACTCGAGAGAAAACAGCCTTCGGAACTCTCAATCGCTCCAATATTACGATGACTTCTTCTGATTTTAGTCTCGAGAACAGCATTGAAATTCTAGACTCTAAATCGATTGGTAATTTTGTGATTAACTCAAACACTTCTGTGCTTAACGGGTAGCCAATAATTGCTGGCAGCACACCATCCTTGTTCATTCTAGAAAGTACGATTCCTGCATTTTGACCTTTGATGATTCTTGCCAACTCATTCCAAATCCTTTCAATCGAGACCATAGTTAACATGGCTCTATTGTCGATTAGTGCAGCGGATAAATCGTTATCTGGCAACCAAATTCCCATTTCTTGGCGATCCATGAAACGATATGCTCGCATTATTCTTAGTCCATCTTCTGATAGCCGTTGACCGGCATTACCTACTGCTCTTAAGTTACCATTTTGCAAGTCCGATTTGCCTCCGAATGGATCGTGTAACAATCCCCTAGCATAATCATATGCCATCGCATTCATAGTAAAATCTCGACGAGATAAATCAATTTCTAGGCTCGAGCCCCATTCTACAACATCTGGTCTTCGACCGTCACCATATCCCATTTCGGTTCGCAGTGTGGTGACTTCGAATAGCGAATTTCCGCTTTTCACGGTAATTGTACCATATTTCTTGCCTGTAGGGATTGTATCTTCAAACGATTCAATTATTTGGTCAGGTGTAGCGGTTGTACAGATGTCATATTCGTCAGGAGTCTTGCCTAAGATGCAATCTCGAACTGCACCACCAACTACCCATGCTCCATATCCAGTAGCACAAAGGACTTCCAATACATGTGATAAGTCTTCATTTTTGGGTAGAAGAGAAGGCATATTTTCACCGGGCACATCAGCAATTAATCCCCCCTCCATGAGAGGTGTCGCGCTCACCCTTTCCAAAGCATTATCCCATCTATCTGCTTGGAATGTGCTATGTCGTGGGAGGCTGAGGATGTTTCATTAGTCCCTTTGGAATGGCTCAAGCCCCATGAAGAAATCAAAACCAAGAACCGAGATAAGTTGTTGGAAATGACCAAAAAATGGGGTGGATTTACCAAACCGATGCTCGTAGATTCTCAGACAGGTGCAATTCTTGATGGCCATCACCGGCATTCAGTAGCTATTTGTTTGAACCTAAAGCGCGCACCAGTAATCTTGATTGATTATTTGTCAGATGATGAAATCACAGTAGATGTTTGGCCAGGATGCGGTCTTGAGAGCATAACAAAACAGGAAGTGATAGACATGAGCCTAAGCGCAGATTTGTATCCTCCAAAGACGAGTAAGCACACTATTTCCAACCACATGCCGCCGATTCATGTGCTTCTAGAAGTGTTGGCGAAATCAGAATGATCATCGCATTGTTGCTTTAATCGCCTGCCAAAGTTTGTTGCCTTTACCTTCGACTTTCACAGGGTGCAAAGGATTTGCAATAGGGGTAATGAGAACATCCTGCAATACACCTTCTCTCGCGATTGTAATTTTGGCCTCAACATCCTGATATCCATAAACTGCAGCAGTAACTTCATTCACCGATTTTACACGCAGTCCATCGATTGCTACGATTTCATCTCCTGTGTGAATCAGATCTCTGCAAGGAGAACCAGTTAGGTGACTTCTCACTTTCACACAGTTTGGATTTTTTGCTAGATTTAGGCCCAGCCAAGCACCCTTTGTCTTCTTATCAGGAACCATTTCAAGCCCGAGTGTTTGCATTGCTGAAACGACATCTGGAGCCTTGCGCTCTGTTACCAAGGAATCGAGCAATCCACCTAACCGTCTGCCCCCAGGAGTATTTACTAATGCTTTTTTGATGTCAGTATGTGCTATTCCAGGATTTTGAGAATCTAACTTGTGCTGATGATAAAGAGTGGCCATTACATCATCCATTCCATGTTTGCCCTTGGAACGCTTTCTCAATTCGGCATCGAGGCAGAACACCGCCATTTCACCTTCTAAATAATATGAAATTTGGACTTCTCTGCTGTATGAATTTGGTCTGTACAAATGAATCCAAGCATCGTGACTGCTTTCTTGTAAAGACTCATGCTGCATTCCATTTCTGTCGGTATGCCTCTTCATTTTGCGAGTCCAATCTTTACGCCAATCTTCTTCGCTCCACGCCCCGCTACGCAGACACAAAATATCGCCAAGCCATGAGGTTAGGCCTTCGAACCACCATAGTAGATCGGAATGAACTTCCTTTTGCAATTCATAATCAATGAAATTTTTTGGACGCAATTGTTTGACATTCCATTGATGCAAGAATTCATGGCTGAATAATGAGACCAAATCACGCCACTGTTCTTCATTTCCTTCTTGCAAGCATTTTCTAGGCATCATTGAAGTCTGGCTTCGAAGATGCTCAAGTCCACCTCTACCTGATTCTGTAAGGTGTAAAACAGTCCAGTATTCTTTCCACTCAGGCACTCCGAATAAAGCGAAGTGCTCTTCAATTACAACCTTCATGGCTTCAATGAATCTATCTAAGCCCTTTTGTGGAATTGGTAGACTTCCAGAATCCCATAATTTGAGATATTGTGTAGTTCCCTTAACATTGAAAGAGATTATTTTATTTGCATTAGATTCCATTATCGCATCAAGAAATTCATCCCTACCATCAGCATACCATTCACCTTCTTTGCCAGATAGTTGAGTTGCGGTTTGCCAATCATCGGGGGTATCCAGAGTAACTTTGTGGCTTGCATACATTCTATTGCTATCGATTCCTCTAGTTGGCATCATCCAAGTGTATGGTGGCATAATGTGCACATGGGTAGCATCCAAATGGTTTGCTCTGCATGTCATTTCAGCAGCTAGCAATTTGTAAGTAACTATAACCTTACTCGCATTACTGACGCCCACAATCTTTACTCCATCTACATCTATTCTCTTGATTATTATCTCTTTGTCATCACATGTGGCTGACAAATCAGACATGTGTTGAATCGGCTCACGAATAAAGTAAGAACCAGGCACCCATCTTGGAAATCTTAACTCTAGTATATTTCCTGTGAATGGCCCCTCAATCTCTATTTTCACACCCAGACGTCGGCTCGCACCTTCTCTAGCATCAGCATGAAATGAGATTCCAGATTTCATTATTTAGCCTCCAATTCGGCAATTGATGCGGATAGATTGTTAGCAGCCATTTTCACCAAAATGGAATCATCTTCAGAAATAATTGCCAATCTTTGTTTGTCCACATCACCTCTTCCATCCATTTGCTCAATTAACTTTGAGCGGATTCTTGAATTCAATGAATTGTTTTCAATCATTGACCATCGAAGAGATGAAGCCCTTGGATCGTACCTTGAACGTAGCCATCGGACAATGATATCAGGACAAATTTTTGCAATCAAATCGATTCGTTCTTCGACTTCAGTGACATCTTTTCGTAATGTATCAGCAATCGCTTTTCTGACTTTAGGATTTGTATCTCTACATGCTTTCTCCAATATTTTCCCACCTGCATTAACTGCAAGAGAAGCGATTAGGGAGCGAAGTGCAGGGTCACTAGAAGATAATCCAGTCTCAAGAGTTTCTTGACTCAGATTCAATTTATTCTTGGCCGCAGTAGATATGGCAGTTCGCCTTACTGCTGAGTGCTTGTCTTCAATTAAGGATGAAATCAGAGATTTATCGATTGAATTTTCTGCTGCTATGATTCTGACTGAATGGTGTTCATCTTCGGCAAACCGAGAGTGCAAATCCTCAGAACTAGCTAAACTCTTTGCAGCAAAGCATCGAGTGATGTGGTCGTCTTCTTCGAGCAGAATTAATGCAATGTCAGGCGCATCAATTCGTTGTAGTAACTCGCCTACTAGTCTCTTGTTCTTGTCTATTAATGGTAGTAAATCTTCGGACTTGTTTGCCCATTTGCGGTGAGCATCCAGCGATTTATTTCGAAACCAGAAATCTGAATCTTCCAGTAATGGTATGAAACCAGAAAGGGCTTGCGGGTTGTCTTCTTCAAACAAAAACCTCACGGCTCTTCTACGTATTTTGACATCTTTGTTAGATAGACGAGAAATTTCAGCATCTATTCTAGTCAAAAAATCACCTCAGGGAATGAAATCTGAATGGCTGCTACCATCTTCAAACTCTTCGGGAGAATCGTATGAAGCGATTCTGTTCTCCATCATTGACTGAATAATAGGCCATAGGTGAACGAACCATTCACCTTTTTGAATCATCAATTTGAGCATAGGGTGCTCTCCGGGATCATCCAATTGTTCGGGTGGAGGTAAATCATCAGGCAATTGTCTCAAATCAGCGACTAAATCGTATAATTTTGTCTTGTCTTCTTCCTCAATTACCCCAGCATCATTCATCAATTCAATGACCTGTTCAATCAATTCTGCCATCTCTGTAGGCGATGGTGTTTCAATTATTGAATCAGCAATGTTTAGTGGGCCGAATACCACGCTGCCTAAATCTGTTTCAAACAAATCATTCTCTTGTTTTTCTATTTTCAATAATCGTTGTGAGTTTCTGTTTCCAATAGGTGCGATTGCAAAACCTCCGTCTTCCATACCAACGGTTAGCCAATCTGGCAGTTCTTCGATTTGACCTGTGACAAGGACGCGGTTTAGTTTGGGCAGAGAAATGTCTGACAAATCTACAATTTTGTGACATTCAACCGTAGGATAACCTCTCAGGTTATTGGAGATGTGGCTGATTACATCGCTGGAAGGATCAAGCACTGTGACCTTACCATTTTCTCCAACAATATGCGCTATCAAGGCACTAATATAGCCGCCTTTAGCTCCATAAATAACGATATGTTGTCCTTTTTCTAATTCGAGATTATGTAATAATGTGACAATCATGTGAGGTGCAGAAATGGTCTTCACGCCTCCATCTGGCGTCTCTAAAAATACAACTGGCCTGTCGTGATAGAAACCAGTAGCATCGTGGTCTGTGAAATCTTCAACATCGACTTTGTACATCGCGTTCTCTACATCTGTTGGAACAACAATTCCCGAATCCTTGAGGTTTTTCAGCAGTTTGTCTAAATCGCCCATGTCATTCACCGAATCCTCATCTATTGTAAAGTTGACAATTATTCTTCAACCTCTTCATCTTCTTCTAGAGTGTTTTCAGTATCCATGTTATTGTACATATTTTCTAGCATTCTTTTGAATTGTTCATCGCTGGCAAAGCCTAAATTATCGGAATCTTTGATAGCCATATCTTTGAACATTTCAAATTCATCAGGGGTGATTATGATATTAGTAAATGAACCAAGTAAATCATCCATTATGATACTTTCAATTCTTGTTAAATGTTCAGCCAAGGTTGCTCGAGCAATACCCAATTCTTCAGCCATTTCAGAAATCCGAACACGCTTGTTGAAATCATACCAACCGTTGTCATAAGCGAATTTTGCTAATTTCAATTGCTTTGTATTCAATGGACTAGAATCCAAAGTAGAAGAGGTAAGGTCGATACTTCTTGCAGAAATACGGTCAGGCTTTGCCATCAATCTAGCCATTGCAGCAACGAGCCTTAGTCGTATATTGCCTCCTTGAATGATGTAAGTCAGACCTTCACCATCCAATCTGCATCCTGGCGCAGCAGTAGTTCCACCAGTTCTAGCGTTGAAATTGGACAATGGATGTGACAATTTGAGATTGAGCACATAGCTCTCATCACTACTCTCCGGTGCGTGATGTATGTCCAAAACCTCAAGGAAATACAAGGAATTCAAATCCTCAGGATCCATTCCGGGTTTGAAATTTGCTTTGACTAGCATACGGATGTCCTTTGGTGTACGTTTAATGTATGCAAGAAACTCAAGATAAGAAACTATGTCAAGTAGTGGTGCAACATCAGTTTCTAGTAAGCGAGGCCTTCTCCAAAATAGAGTGATTTCTCGCATGTTCCCTCACATGTAAAGAATTGCTTTTACTTCTCCGGTAGTTATCTTCCTTTGTTTGTAACAATCATCATACCAAGAATTGCACCTGCAATGGCACCAAGTATTGTGAGAAGCGGTTGTCCTGGGGAGACAGAATGGAAACCGATTGAACCGCTTACCATCAATGGAGGACATAACATCATTATGCGAGTGATGATAACAGATCTTTCAATTTTCACCTCAGGGACGACCGTCAGTGATTTTGTCCTTCTTTGTATTCGTCCTGAACCCACCCTTTCTTCCAAAATAGGAAGAGTTCTTTCACGTAAAGAGGGGTCGTTTTTTGGGAAACGGAAAATCAATTTGCAGTCTGTAGCAATCTGTAATGCCTTTTCGATAATTGTAAGGGGGTTAGAAGCGTTGGATAGAGATACAGATGCTCCCATGCCTTCGCCCCGTACATGAGAAAGAGATCTCCACCCACCTACTCCCTCATTGAATTCGCTCAATCCCTCACGCAAGATTTTGACTGTAGCATCGGTTTCAGGCAAGCCTCTTTTTCGACCAACTGCTAAGAATGGAGTCAGGATTAATGAGCATAATACAATAGTGAGTCCCCAAAGAAATGCTGCCATCATCAGGCCATCATTTCCTAGAACCATAGCGATAGCAACCGCTAACATGAATCCGGAATAGAGCCCAAGCACAATTGCTGCAGAGAGGGCCTTTCGGAACCCGACCTTCTCCTCCATGCAAACTCCACAACCGTTCAGGCGAAAACATATCCGCTTTCGGCCTCTCGCAGTGAATATGGAGAAGAATGGCTTAGAGACTCGTTCTCGAGAGAGAAAGGTAGGCTATTGGGTGGGCGGAATCTCCACTTTCTTTCTAGTATCATTCTTTTTAGTTCCATTTTATCTGCCTGCAGATACTGTTCCTGAATTGTCTGGTCGTGCAAATGCATTTGATTACCATTCTGAAGACGCTTGGGGTAATGTACAGACTGTTGAAGGTGGCGATGTAGGGCACAATCAAAGTGAGCATGGGTCATTCGTGTGGAGTGAATTGGACCCATATGCGCTATTCATCTATGCATTTGGCGATTTGAATTGCCACACCAAGGCGGAGAGATCTTGGGAAATTAACGACAATCAAATGCCTGTTTGTGTTAGAGACGTTGGTATTTTCTTAGGATTAGCAATCGGTGGATTTTTGTTTTCAAGAAGAGGTTTCAACCGATGGACGATACGGGATACTTTCCTCTCAATTTTACCAGATAATAAGATCGAATCAATCTATAGAAGCGACCGTAGGTTGCTTGCAATGCTTACAATTGCTGCAATTGCTGCAATTCCTATGGCGATAGATGGATTTACTCAAATGCTAACATCTTACGAATCCAATGCGATTATGAGATTGTTGACAGGAACTCCATTCGGGATTCTTATTGGTACATTCTTAGCAGCATCATTTTGTGCTAGACCAGTATACTTTGGTCTAGACCCTTCAATGGTAATCCTACCCTCTGGAAGTCGGTTTAGCTTGAAATCTGAAGAAGAGTGATTATTCAGGCGGTTCAGTAGCCCACCAAACTAACAATTCTTCTTCGCTTTGTGGTACAGGGCATTTTGCATGCCCGCTCGAAATCAAATGCAATCTTTCGATAACATATTTTACGGCATTGCGAATTTGCAGAGGCACTTTCTTGGTTTCAGTTTCCTGAATTATGTCTTTGAGCGCATCTTGCCAGTCACCTTCAGGATTCGCTCTTCTCCAACTGGATAGTGCTGCCCTCAATGGCCACATGGCCAAGCACAAACGTCCATAGCCGAGTCTACTCTTTCTCAATTTGAACATCTGTGCTTCGGCAAATGGAACATGACTTTGCTGCTGGTGTATCCATCTTTCTTGTTCTAACCATTTGACTAATCTTTGAGTATGCCTTTTTGTTACAGATCTAACCGGCCCCAGTTGTTTGTGTAAACTTGGTACATCGGTAGTATCGGTGAGGGATAAAGTTCCAAGTATTGCCCATGAAGAGTGTGCGATTGGTCTAGCGGGGACATCAGAGGATTTTGCCCTACCTTCATCCCATTTATCCTCGGCAATTTCCATCCATTGTGCAGGAGATTTGCCATCTAGCCAATCTTCTAGCAAAGAAACATGCTGAACTGGTGCTCCAGGAAGCCTCTGTTGTGTTTGCACTCCTGCGGTTAGGGTTTTCAGGAGATGCCTATCCACTTCATCTCTACTAACATTGAGCGGTTCAGGTCGGCGGTTGAAGAATGTGCTAAGAACCTGTGACAGTTGTTTTTCGAGTTCGTCCAAACCACTTTCATTTAACACCGGGCCCATTACCATACAACGGTTGAAAGGAGGCGGAGTTTCTATTTCTCCGGATAATATTCCACTAAACCCAGCACGAATTTTGGTCTGAATTTCTGTTGTCTCAAAATACTCATGCTTTTGTCCTGCCATTCGCAATGTGCCCGAATTTATTCTCTTCATTGCTTTACTGGGGTCGCAATCAATCCATATCACCAAATCAGGAATCATTGCAGCAGCATTCATCTTTGATACTTGCTCAAGCCCAAGGTCTCCTACAACCCCTTGATAGACAAGGCTTGAGTGAATATTCCTATCTGAAATTACAAGGTCACCATCGAGTAATCTTGGTCGGATCCAAGTGTGGGAATGGTCTACTCTATCCGCAGCAAAAAGACCGGCCTCTTCTAGAGGAGTATGTTCTCCCTTACTAACTGCATTAAGTGCCAATTTTCCCAATTCACTATGCCTTCTAGGCTCGTGGGTAACATGTACATTTGGAAATGCCATTCTATTGGTTAGAGCAGCCAGAATTCTAACCGCCTCTCCTTTTCCAGAGCCATCCCCGCCTTCGACGGTTATGAGATACATTTCAAGAGGCCTCCCCTTCCTGTTGATCAGCGAAGTCCTCTTTGTTAAACATCAACAAAATCATTCCAATCAAAATCAATGTTGGCCCGAATATAATTAATCCACGGCTGAATAATCCTACCCAGCAAAACGCTTGGGTTCTCCGATACCGTTTCTTTCTCTTAATTTCAAATGAGGCATGAACTCCAACAAGGGCGCAACCGATTGTAAACAATCCTTCGAATGTAGCTAATGCTACTGCGTTTTCCATCGACCAGCCATCTGTTAGAGATAGTTCGTCCTTGGTACGTTCACCATCTCCCTCAATCATAGTGATTGGAGAGATGCCGATGGGTTCGGGTTTGAAGGATAATATCACCGTTTGATAACCTTGTTTTGTAACATGTAACTCGTACTCTTTGACCAGCACTGAGTCTATGACATAACGCCCATTTTCATCAGACATACTACTCTTGATTGTTGATTCAGAATCTGGGTCGACTAATTCAATTGAGACATTTGCAACCGGGTTTCCCTCTTCATCTAGAACTAAACCGTGTATGTCGAGAGAATCTGTAGAACTGAAAAATGATGAATTTAGTAGTCCAGAAGGATTTCCTTGTAGAATTAAAGTTCCCGATAAGATGCCCATTAACGCACCTATCATTACCAACGCTGAAGCGATACGCCTTCGCCTTTCTCCATCAGAAAATTCATCCTCTTGAAATTCAAGAAATCCTACTTCTTCCACTTGTGGTGCTTGAACTACAATTTCTTCTTCGGCTTGTTGCTCTCTCTTTCGAGAAGCAATTCGGGAGTCTACCAATTTTGAACGAACCCTTTGGCGCAATGCTGCGAGCCGATTTTTCTTATCGTCGCTGATTTTTGCACCTCCGGTTGTTTAACCCGAGGCCGTGCGCGGATTTCACCCCTCCCCTCTATTATCCGCGAAAATCAACCAAGCAAAATTTCCCCAAACAAGAATAATGCACAACATTAGAGCTATTCCGATTGACATATCAATGCCATTATTGGAATCAGTTTCGTCTCCGTTTGCTTCATCTGGACAACCGGCACCGTCTTCACCAGCAATATCTGGGCATGAATCTTCACCATCATCCACCCCGTCTCCATCCGAGTCTAGATTCAGTTCAGATTCTAAAATTCTAACATCGAGCCATGCGCCAGTAATCAAACCCGATTCTAGGATATAACCGACAGTTTGTAGTGATTCAGCGCTAACCTTGTCTGCAGTATCATTGTGAGTGTGCCAATGCCCTTCCAAAAAGCCTGCATTTTCTCCGAATCGAGTATCGATTATATCGATTGCAGGAATTCCCATTTGATGAGCAGGAACATGATCATCATAGATCCCATCAAATTTTTCGAAGTCAAAATAAGATGAATCATTCAATTCGCAAACATCGTCAATATGTCTGATGATATTTTCGGTACGGTTCCACAATTCCATATTCCCTGGTGTGGTTTTTCTCAAATTCAAATCTGAATCTCCAACCATGTCAACTAAAATGAACGACTCTATGCTATCTGCTTCTTCACTTGATAGGTTTTCAGCCCACGCTTTAGCCCCTAATACATACGTGGAAGCATTGTCTCCTTGATCTTCTCCGTCGGTGAAGAATAGTGTAACTTCGTGTGAGAGGTTCATTTGAGGAATCAACCTAGCCAATTCTATCAATACCGCGACCCCGCTTGCACCGTCATTTGCACCATCTATTGGTTCGTCCCTAAGGCTTTCATTCGAATCTTGGTCTGCTTTGTGCCTAGTGTCATAATGTGCTGCAAACATAACTGTAGAGCCTGCTCCCTTATTCCAAGTAGCAAAGAGATTTGTTAGAGTCATACCATTTGAATGATGTGTGGTTTCTGTAACTTCCCAACCTGTCAGATTGCTTTTTATCGATTCACGCAAAGCGGAACTGGCGGCAGAACCGGGTATTCGAGGCCCTAAATCAGTTTGGAAATGTACTGATTCGTTTGCTAAATTACCATCGAAGTTTAGTGAGCAGCCAACGGGGATAACTTCACTCTCTTCTGCCATTGCCAAAATGGAAGAAGGGATGATGAATAGAAGCGCTAATATCGCGACATTTACTTTGCGCATTGATGATGCCACATTCGCTGACTATTAAATACCTCATTTGGACTCGCTTATTTGGAATGCAGTACTGCGATTCTATGGAGGTGTCATAAATGTCCGAACGGTGCTCTACTCGCGCATACGCGATTCTGCTTGTTTTTTTGGTTTCAGTAATGTCTCCATTAGCCTCTGCCGACCCTGTCGAGGATACCGAAAATCAAGCATTTGAGTTCATTCCAGTTTTCGCAGATTTGGATGATTTTGTTTCCACCGACGCTCACCCGTATATGATTCCGGATGACGATGAGATGTTGTTTAGCGCAACTCGCATGATGAAGAATTCATGGATTGATGAAGGAATGCCTGGCGTTGATATTGCTACATCTCCACAGGCTAAGACAAGTGGGCGAGCATGTACTCCTTACAATGAGGGTGATACTGCGACGGTACCTACCTCTGGAGGATCGATTGATGTGACAGTTGAGAAGACAACTTCAACGGCTGCATTTATGGTTCAAAGCGGACGCAGTCTATCTTCCACAGTTCTTAACAACTGGGCAAGCACTTGGGACTCTACCGTATATCCAACATTGATGACATACTTCGGAAAGGATTATTTCGATGGTAGAGGTATTGCTGCTCCTGATGTTGATAACAACTGTCAAATTGAGGTCGTGATTTATGCAATCGATGGAGCTTACAATGTGGGCGGATATTTCGCTCCTGGAATGTCTGCATCACGTGAAGCAATTTTCATCGATATCGATGATGCTCCACTAACTTGGTCCAAGGTAATCTTGGCTCACGAACTGCAACACTTGCTTCATAATGCACTCGATCCTTATGAGAATTTGTGGATTGATGAGGGTGCAGCGGATATGGCAGCATTCCTTTGTTTCGGTGGCTCTTCGACATTGTACGGTCACGTGAATGCTTGGACTACTGCTAGCCATCATTCAGTACGCTGGTGGAACCAAAGGACCGCAGATTATGGTGGCGGATTCATCTTCTTGCTATACTTGGCAGACCATCTTGGAGGAGGTCCTGCAATTCGTAAACTCGCTCAAGATTCATCCACAGGTGCAGCAGGCATTGAAGATTTGGCACGTAACCCAGTGGGTGCAACTCCTGGGGTTATCGGTAGGGATTTCATCGATATATACACCAATTTCACAATAGCAGCGACTTTGGATAGCGATCAGGGAATTTATGGTATGTCCAATCTATATTTGACGCCTGCATGCGGCTCAAGTGAATTCTGTAGAATACAACCTGCTGATACTAATAGCGATTGGTTAGGGCCATGGTCTTCTACTGGTAATGCAGTAGAAGGTTGGGGCGTTCAAGTGTTCAAATTCACGCCTGGTTCAGCAGCTCCAGCTCCGTTAACAATGAGGTTTACTGGAGATGTTCCTGGAATGGATGGTGTAATCATGAGTAAGGCTTCAGTTGACGGAATCTATACTCGCTCTGACATCAATTTCAATGGAGCAGTAGGAACTGCATTGGTACCCGGATTCGGAAACATAACCGACGAAATATGGGCAATAACATGGTTCGCATCCAATCAAGGTGATTGTGATTACACTTCATGCGGTAGTTCATATCCACAGGGAGTAATCGATGTAGAAGCAGCTAGAATCACCTCTCCAGCATCTTTGAGTCTCAATACGAGTGTACTTGCGGATAGAGATGGAGACTCTATGTCTGATACAGCAGAGGTCGAGTTTAATGTATTATCCAATGCTTTCTTTGAGGATTTAGATGTAGAAATCGAGGTAAAGAACGCATCTGGTATTGTCTTAGACACACTAGAAACCAGAGTTCAAGCAGGTGGCGGAGTAGATGTTGCAACAAAGTTCTGGTATACTGCAAAGACAAGTGAAGTTCACACATTTCACCTCACTATGAGAGATATGTTGGGAGATGTTATCGACACTACACAAACCGGTGCACTATTCCTTGACAATATGAAACCAGTGGCTAATTCTAGCGTTGACCCATTAGATGTACAAACATGGGACAATGTTTTGTTTGTTGGTAGCGGATTCGATGCATGGGGACTTTCCCTAGCAAACAATACATTACCGTACTTTGATGATCCAGTTGCTTATGCTTGGGACTTCGATGATGGCAACACATCTTCGCTCAAGAGCCCGGTAAGGCCATACCTTGAAGTTGGCCAATACAATGTTTCTTTGAGAATCTTAGACCAAGGTGGAACTTGGTCCGATTCGGATATTACCACAATCAATGTTACAGATACCTCCGCACCTAATCCGGTCATTTCTGTAAACGGACAAGTGATTATGGATAATCTATCGATTCTTACAGGTCAAGTTATTCAATTCAGTGCCGAGAGAACTACCGATAACGTTCCTATCAGCCATCTAGAGTTTACTTGGGATTGGGGAGATGGCAATGATGAAGGCGGCAAAGGTGTCTCGAGAGCATACCACCTATGGGCAGATGGACTGACAGCCGTTACCACTTACAATCTGACATTAACAGTGAGTGATGGAGTAAATACTGCATCAAAAATCATTGAAATCATTGTCAATAATAGAGCGCCAGGTCAAATTTTCTCTGATGTAATCATCACAGAGACATTCACTGCAACCATGATGCCTAATGTATTCGGTGACGAAGATGGAGTATTGGTTGATTGGAATTGGGACTTCGTTGAGGGGGTCAACCTTGATGGAGGAATCGTCGATAGAACCGATATATTCGTCGATTTGATGTCAATTGAACAAAATCCAATGGTCGCTTGGTCGACCCCGGGTATCAAATATGTCAATTTGACAGTAACGGATGATGATGGTGCACAAGCATCTGCACAGATTATGGTTCAAGTTCTGAATCAACTACCTGTTGCCCAATTTGATGTCAGAGATTCAGGTTCTGCAGGAAGTCCGTTAATCGATTTCAGAGTTCAAGACGGACAAGTTGATGTCCCATACACATTCAACGGTAGAACAAGTTATGATCCAGATGGTCAAGTTGGAGATTCTAGCGATCTGACTTTCCTTTGGACGTTTTCAGATGGCACTACTTCTGAAGAATCATTGGTTATCCACAATTTCTCAACACCAGGTGAGCACTATGTTACCCTAGTAGTTACTGATGAGAATGAAATGCAAAGTGAGCCAAGGACACTATCGATTAGAATTCAAAACCCTAAACCAATAATTTCGGTCAAGATTTTCGATGTTTGGTATAATGGTGAATTAGTAACAACTTCAACACCTCTTGGCGATGGTGCGTCATTTGATTATTCGCATACATTCGATGACGACGGAAATGTAGTGACTACTCCAGATCAAATGTTGTACTTCGATTCAGTTGGTACAAGAGATGGTGACAGGACCTATGAAGGTCGGTTTGTACCCCTTGAATCAAATCATTCTGATTGGAATGGCATTGTGGAGTATTCATGGGATTTCGGTGATGCAACACCTATTTCTCACGAACCTATGCCTTGGCATGCCTTTGAGCGCCCAGGCACATACAAGGTATCTCTAACAGTCAGAGACTCCTATCTTACGGGAGATGTAACAAGAGCAACATTCACCGTGGTTGTGAATGAACCTCCAGTTATTGGAGAGTTTGATATTATCGAGACAATTTATGTCGGTGAATCTATCGTTCTGGACGCGAATATTTCTGATGCAGAGGAAATCTCTGAATATGTGATTTGGCGCGATTTGGATGTAAATGATGGCCTACATACTGACAGAGATGAAAGAATTTCATCTAACATTGTTGTATTGTGGGAAAGTGACATCGAATTCGATAAGGATGGAAACGGAGATACCAAGGACGATTGGCTTACTCCTTCTGGAGCAGATGGAATTAGGGTTGCAGCAAGTTGGGACGAGGTTGGGATAAAGACGATCAGAGTGTCGGTTTGCGATGGTATGGGTGTTTGTATTTACAAGGACACAGAAATCACGATTTTAGCTGAAAAAGAAGCAGATCCAAACCTCTCTGACTTTTCGCTTCAAGATTGGCAAAACTGGTTTATTGATGCCAGCGGCGAATCATTTGTTGTATTGGCTCTTATCGCTGCAGTGTTAATACTTGGATGGGCTGTGATGAGAAGTCCTACTGAAATTGAAGAGGAAGCCGAACAAGCAGCAGCAACATATGATGTTGATGAGGTTCAATCATATGGTGGGATTTTGGGAATGGACCAACACACCCCTCCTCCGGCACCAGGTATTTTGTCGAAAGAAGAACGTCGTAGTGGTTCTTCGGGTTATGTAAGGCCTCTTCGAAGAAGGCGTTGAAGGGAAAACCGATTAACCCCCTATTAGTGAATCACCCCCCATAGGGGGGTGTGATTTTGGGTTCAAGGCTGACTTTTGCGGTTTTGATTTTATTTTTATTGGCTATGCTCGCCCCTACAAATTTGTCTCCTATTCAGCAGGCTTCAGCAGAATCGAACTGTGATAATGGTGACTTTGTAACACCAAATTGGAACAAGACTGTGGAAAGACTTGCAAAAATCCCAAATGTCTACAATTATGACTCGGAGTATTATGATGAAAGAGGCGACGATATCGAACCAGAACCCAGTATCGAGTTCCATGATTATGATGGCCCAGAAGAAGAATGGATGACCTGGGAGGCAAATAACGATTTGAGATTGCTGCGAGAGGACTTTCAAACTACAATGTTAATCGGTAACGATGCCGTAGGTACTCTGCGAGTAAACCTTGACCATGAAAGGCGTACAACAATCTGTGTCACAATAGAAACGACAAACAATTCCTATGATCCTACTGCGGACGTATATCTAATGACAACATCACAATACGACCGCTACACTATGGCTTACGATATAGCTCACGGTGCATGGGGCTGGGACAATGATAGGCGTGATGATAATCCCACTAGTGATGTTCCTCCAGAGTGGAGGAGTTTCACAGTTGTAGGTTGGCATTCTTTCAGAGATTCTCATCAGTATGAGGATGTTAAACAAGTCTCATTTTCGATTTCTCTTGATGGCCCTGAAATCAGTAGTGGATTGTTTGGAGATGATACGAAGCAATACTTCAACATTGTAATCGACAATACGAATAACTCTCATAGCGGTGATGCATTACCTGAAACAACAATTGCAGCATATGTTTCAATTGTCTCAGAACCAAGGTCGACGATTTTGCCAAATTGGACGGTTTCTTTGCTTTGTTGTGGGATGATGATGGGCGTTCTCGCGGTTCCATTAATCATGAATAAACGATACATGAGTTCAGGCTTGAGCCTGACTTTAGAAAATCAGCAACTACAGAAGGGCCTAGTTCCTTCTCTTGAGCAAAACAAGCCCGATTAGTATTCCAGGAGAGACCAAGCATCTCTCAAGTCACGAACATTAACCAAGCCTTTGTCGGAAATTCGGAACTCATTTCTCATCGTGGCATAAACAAGGCTCTGGTCAAGCATTGGAGCATGGATTCTAGTCCAGTCTCCACCATTGTTTACTGCCATTAGGCTATGACTCAATCCTTCGCCAGTCAATTCGGTAGCTGCCTCAATAATCTGTAAAGCATCATCATGGTTGTGTGCGGTTCCACAGAACTTGACAATGTCTCCAGCATCTTGGTTATCACGGACCATAGATGCTATTGTCTCAGCATCAGGAATCCCGTTGATATCATGCATAGATGCAATAATTTGGCATCCATTGGCATTAGCAGCATCTTGTAGAGACTTTCTGGTAGATTCTTCTATTGAGAGTTCAAGATCAATCCATGAGACCTTGGAATCGATTGCTTTTTGCAGAATTTCGAACCTCTCAGATTCAACTCCTGGGAAAAATCCACCTTCTGAAACAGGCCTCACTGTGAAAATTACAGGTAAAGGGAGCCCTTCTTTGAGTGCTGCAATCGATGCATCAACATCGACTTCAGACATGTCGATAGTATCCCAATCGTTTTCTGGAGGAAGCTCAACCTTCTCACCCTCTTCTTCATCGGAAATAGTTGGGTCGGGCTTAACTAAGTACAATCTGTCAAATCTGACTTCAACCATATCTGCCCCAGCTAGATTAGCGCGCGCTGCTTCATCTGTCATTTCTTCGACGGTCGTGCCATCCAGAGCAACGCATACTTTTGGGTCAGCCATGCTGACGGCGACCTACCCTTCTTCATTAACGGTTGCGATTATTTATTCTGGATTGAAAAATCAGAAATTACATCAAATTGACATTATTCACGAATTTTTTCTTTCTCAAAATAGCCACTTTTTTGACTGTATATTGAGTATGTTCATATACCCCCTACGGCACCATATAATTTGAGTGAAGAGGACTCTGTGTAAATCGCCCGACTGAAGCGAAATTTCCTTAATTTTTTGAATGATTTTTTTCACAAAAAATAGACAAGAAAAAACAAGTTGAAATTGGTAATTTAATACAGAGTTTTAATAACAAAATTTTTTTTATTGAGGTGACCCGATGACGGATGACTACAGCGCACAAAGCATACAGGTGCTAGAAGGACTTGAAGCGGTCCGAAAACGACCAGGAATGTATCTCGGAGATCCTCACGATGGTTCAGCCCTGCATCATTGCATCTGGGAGGTCGTTGACAATTCAGTGGACGAGCATTTAGCAGGCCACACAAACCTAGTCCAAGTTGGACTAAATTTGGATGGATCTCTCTCCGTGAGGGATTTCGGCAGAGGCATACCGGTCGGTAAACACGAAGAGTTTGGGATATCGGCTGCAGAAGTAATAATGACAAAACTCCATGCAGGAGGCAAGTTCGACAATACTTCGTACAAGGTTTCAGGAGGTTTGCACGGTGTGGGAGTATCTGCTGTCAACGCAGTATCGGAATGGATGGAAGTGACAATCCATCGAGACGGGACAGTCTATCATCAAAGGTACGAGGCTGGAATTCCAGTTAATCCGTTGGCTGAAACCGGCAGTTGTGAAGATACAGGAACTCTGATTGTTTTCAAACCTGATTTGGGAATTTTCACAAACATTACAGAATTTGATTTCGAACAAATCGATACAAGGCTGAAGGAGACCTCCTTCCTAAACGCAGGCCTAAAAATTGAGATTACCGACAATCGTTCAGAAGAACCACACATCAGCGTACACCACTACGAAGGCGGATTGAGTGAGTATGTTTCACAAATCAACTCTAGTAGAGAGGCATTACATTCAGATGTTATCCAAATATCTGGTGAGAAGGAAGTAGAGAAAGGAACGGTAACAGTCGACTTAGCTTTGCAATGGTCAAATGCATTCAGCGAATCGATTCGCTGCTATACCAACATCATCCGCAATAAAGACGGAGGGACTCATATGTCTGGCCTTAGGACTGCTTTGACCAGTTGTTTGAATTCATATGCAAAGAAGAGAAATATGCTCAAAGGCGAAGCATTGTCTGGTGATGATGCAAGAGAAGGCCTTGCAGCAATCGTAAGCGTCAAGCATCCAGACCCCTCATTTTCTTCTCAGACCAAAGACAAACTTGTAAGCAGTGAAGTAACCGGTATTGTTCAGACCGTGGTCTATGAGAAATTAGGTGATTTCTTCGAGGAAAATCCTTCTGTGGCAAAAACGGTTATCGAAAAGGCCCTACTTGCATCTAAAGCAAGAAAGGCAGCACAAAAAGCAAGAGAGTTGACTCGCAGAAAAGGAGTCCTTGAAGGTGGCGGTTTACCAGGAAAACTCGCTGATTGTCAATCAAGAGACCCTAGCGAGTGCGAAGTATACCTCGTTGAAGGTGATTCTGCGGGTGGTTCAGCAAAGACTGGAAGAGACAGGAGAATACAGGCAATTTTGCCACTTCGAGGTAAAATTCTCAATGTCGAAAGACAGAAACACAATTTGGTCAAGGTCTTTCAAAATCAAGAGATCCAAACCCTAATCAGGGCATTGGGAGCAGGCGTTGGAAATAATCCTGAGGACGAAGGTTCGTTCGATACTGAGAAATTAAGATATTCAAAAATCATCATTATGACTGATGCAGATATTGATGGCGCACACATTCGCACCTTGATGCTGACATTCCTGTGGCGGTTCATGCGCCCAGCTATTATCGAAGGCCATGTGTACATCGCTCAGCCTCCATTATTCCAATTAACCAAAGGAAGAGTTAGCAAGTATGCGTTCTCCGATGAAGAAAGAGATGTATTAATGGACGAATTGAAGGGCGATAATCCGAATGCAAAAATCGGAGTCCAACGCTACAAGGGTCTGGGTGAGATGAATCCTGACCAATTATGGAACACTACTATGAATCCTGAAAACCGTACTATGCTGAGAGTTACTGTCAAGGATGCTGAGGAATCTGATCGAATGTTTGAGATATTGATGGGAGAGGATGTGCCTGACAGAAGGGCGTTTATCGAGCGCCATGCAAAGGAGGTGACCAACCTTGACATCTGATGAGATTGAAGATGACCAAGAGAGCGCAGGAATGCCTGATGCAAATTTGTTGAATCGTCCCCTGAACGAGGAAATGAAAAATTCGTACATTAATTATGCAATGTCCGTTATTATTGGAAGGGCATTACCAGATGCTAGAGACGGATTGAAGCCAGTACATAGGCGCGTTTTGTATGGTATGCATGAGGGAGGACACACTTCCGATAAGAAATTCAGCAAATCTGCACGTTCTGTTGGAGAAGTAATGGGTAAATATCACCCTCACGGTGACCAATCAATCTATGATACAATGGTTAGAATGGCACAAGAATTCTCTCTGCGATATCCTCTTGTCGATGGGCAGGGTAACTTTGGTTCAATCGATGGCGATCCGCCCGCAGCTATGCGTTATACAGAGAGCAGACTCGATAGAATTTCTAAGCATATGCTCGAAGATATCGATAAAGACACAGTTGATTTCCAGCCGAATTTTGATGATTCAGAACAAGAACCCACAGTTCTTCCTTCAAGGCTTCCGAATCTATTGTTGAATGGTAGTGATGGTATAGCAGTAGGAATGGCTACTAGAATCCCTCCTCATAATTTGACCGAAGTCTCTGGTGCAGTTAGGATGCATGTCGAGACCATTCTCGAAGAGGGTGAAGGTAATCAGGGAATGCCTGATTTGTCTATAGAACAATACATGGAGCACATCAAAGGTCCAGACTTCCCTACTGGTGCTTCAATCCACGGAATTGATGGAATATTCGATATGTACACTGCAGGAAAGGGTAGATTCCATGTTCGATCAAAGTGTGATGTTCTTGATGATAGTAAAGGTAAGAGAATAGTGATACATGAGATTCCATACCAAGTCAAGAAAGCGGATATGTTGGTTCAGATTGCAGAATTAGTCACCAAAGGTTCTGTGGTTGGAATTAGAGATATCCGCGATGAATCTTCCAAGGAAGGGATTCGCGTCGTTATTGAAGTTAAGAATAATGCAGACCCACACGCTGTTTTGAATCAATTGTACAAATCAAGTCGTTTACAAGAATCCTATTCTGCAAACATGATGGGAATTCTAGACGGCAGACCAGTTCTGCTAACTTTACCTGTAATGCTTCACACTTATGTTCAACATCGTGAATCAGTAATCGAGCGTAGAGCGATTTATAATTTAGGAAAAGCAGAAGCTAGAGCGCATATTCTTGAAGGATTAGTCAAAGCACAAGACCGCATTGACGATGTTATTGCAGTAGGTAAAGGGAGTTCTAGTCGTGAACAATTCGAGTCGGTACTTCAAGGAAATGAGACATTCCCAGGAATTTCACCATTTGACTTTACTGAAGCACAGTCTAAGGCTATTGCAGAGCGCAGGCTATACCAATTGAGTAGGATGGATGTAGAAAAGGTGCAAAACGAGTTTGATGAGTTACAAATCAAGATTACTGATTTGAAAGATGTCATTGCATCAAGAGCACGTCGCCTCGATATATTGCTCACTGAAATGGATGAGATGGTGGAAAAGCACGGAGACGAGCGTCGTTCGCACATAGACCCAATGCCATTATCGATGGATAGAGAAGATCTCATTGAGGAAAGAGCGATTGTAATCACTCTAACCAATGACAATTACATCAGACACTTACCTGCTGAAGCGTTCAGAATGCAGAACAGAGGTGGAAAGGGAATGAAAGGTGTACAAACCAAGAACGAAGACTTCCCTACTACCCTAATTACATGTTTCAGTAAAGATAGGCTACTTGTTTTCACAAATAGGCCTGCAATGAAGAAAGATAAGGACGACAATGAAGTTCCGTATATCGAAGGCCGTGTTTATGGTCTCAAAGCGTGGGAGACACCTCAAGGCTCTCGAACGAGTAGGGGTAGTCATATTCGCAATGTTTTGGGATTAAAAGACGATGAAATTGTGGTCTCAATAATCCCAATGAGCAAAGACCTAATCGAAGGACCGGAGGGCCATTTCTTAGCGTTCGCAACAAGAAAAGGAGTCATCAAGAAGAGCCGCTTATCCGATTATGTCAAGATTAACCGTAATGGAAAGAAAGCGATTAACCTTGCAGCAGATGACGAACTGATAACTGTAAGGAGTGGAACCGATGAACACAATGTAGTGATGGTTTCCAATTGGGGAAGGGCATGTCGATTTGACCTATCAAGTGTAAGAACTCAAGGTAGAGTGTCCAGTGGTGTCAGAGGTATCAGACTTGATGAAGGAGCATCATTAGCAGGAATGATTCTAACAAATGACATCGATACTAGCGTTCTAACCCTTTCAAAACAGGGCATGGGTAAGAGAACTCGCCTTGGTAAGGGCGAGAAGATTCTATCCATTCGTGATGGTGAGCAATTATACGATGATGAAGGAAATCCAAGGACTGAGATGGATGGTTACCGTGTAACTAAGCGTGGAGGCAAGGGCGTTATCACCATGAACCTCAATGATGGCGATGTTATTTCTAGAGTCCATCAAATCCCTGATTTGAGTGACCAATTATTCTTATTATCTGGCAAGGGAATCGTCATACGAATTTCTGCAGATCAAACAAAGGAAACTTCTGGTCGTTCTTCTAAGGGTACACGTGTAATGGAATTAAGGTCAAAAACCAAGGATTCATTCCTTGATGAATTAATCTTCAGTGCAAGAATGCCAGCTGAACTTGCTGAGGAAATATTGACAGAGAAACCAACCACCGACACAGAAGAAGAGTGAGGCTTTCCTCCGACGCATTCAAACACTGAGCGCCCTTCTGCGAAGCGAAGACCGCGAGTTTTGCAGGTGATTATATGGATGAACAGAGCCTGATATACGATTGGAATGTTGTTGATTATGAGTATTCAAGAGATTCAGCAAATCATCCTCACGGCGTTTGGTTTGATGATGAGACCCTCCGTGATGGATTGCAAAGTCCAAGCGCATTGAATCCACCAATCGCTCAAAAGATTGAATTGCTATCTTACATGGAAAAATTGGGAATTCAAAAAGTCGACTTAGGGCTTCCAGGCGCAGGACCTTTCCACCGAGATCATATCGATGCAATGCTATCTCACATTCGTGAAAATGATTTCCAAATCCGTCCTGGTGCAGCGGTTAGAACTCTAATGCACGACATAGAACCTCTTGTTGAAATGCAAGCGAAACACGAAATGCAGATTCAAGCAAGTGCATTCTTAGGAACAAGTCCAATTCGTCAATTCACCGAAGGTTGGACTATGGATAAACTAGTCTCAACAATGGAGAAAGCAGTATCATTTGCAGTTGAGAACGATATCCCTGTGATGTTTGTTACAGAAGATACGACTCGTTCAAAACCAGAAGATGTCAAATTGATTTATCAAAGGGCCATGGAATTAGGAGTAAGACGTCTTTGTGTATGCGATACTTGTGGGCATGTAACGCCAAATGGAGTCAAACAATTACTTTCATACATTGATGAAGAAGTAATCAAAGACGCAGGATTTAAGCGCAGTGAAATTGAAGTCAATTGGCATGGACACCAAGATAGAGGCTTAGGTGTAGCAAACAATCTTGCTGCTGTAGAAGCAGGAGCAGATGTCATTCACGGTACGGCCCTTGGAGTTGGTGAAAGAGCGGGTAATGCGCCTCTAGACCAAACTTTGGTCAACCTTTCATTGATGGGTGTCATAAACAACGATTTGTCTTTGCTAAGCGAATATGTTCAGAAGGCTAACGAATACATCAAGGTTCCACTTCCAAGAAACTACCCCGTATTCGGTCAAGATGCATTTGAGACTGGAACTGGAGTTCATGCTAGTGCTGTAATCAAAGCAATACGCAAAGGGGATATGTGGCTTGCAGACAGAGTTTACAGCGGAGTTCCTGCCGGAGATTTCGGGCTTGAGCAAGTGATTAGAATCGGACATATGTCTGGTCGCTCCAATATTATTCATTGGTTAGAAAATAATGGAATAAAGGCTACCGACGACCTAGTAGCTCACCTGTTTGAAGTTGCTAAGAGTCAACCAAGAAACATGGAAGATGATGAAGTTAGAGCCGCTATAGCAGCGTATCAAGATTGATCAGGCATCAGCCTCTTCTTGCTCGGTTTCTTCAACATTGATCAGATTCCATTCTGCATCGACTGAACCACCAGACCATTCGCCCTCAACATCGATTTCGACCATTTCTTCCTCTTCACGCCAGATGGCATCTGCTTGGCTTCCATTAACAATCAAGACGCCTCTATCATCCATCTGCGTTTTTAGTAACTTAATGTGCTTGGTTACGGGAAGGAAATGTCCGACCGGGGTTCCGGCTGTGACGAATGGATTTGTTGCAGTACAAATCATCAAACCATTTTCAGGTGCTACGATATCGACAGATAAACCGGGTGAACCAGGATCGGAGATTGTTGCAACAACATCACCTTTCGTGACAATACTGCCTGGTCCAACAAACATGTCTAGAAGGCCTCCTTCGCCCGCTCTTAGCCAAGTTGAGCCGCCTGCATTCAGTCTAAATCGTGGGCGGCTTGGGTTCTTTGGAACCACTTTCAGTGCTTTCAGAACATTCAGACATCCATGTACTGCAACCTTCACAGCGGTTTGGTCTAGTCTATTTGCACCTCCACCCTCATAGGTTACTGCAGCAATATCCATCTCATTCGCAATTCGTCGCAGACTCCCTTTAGGAGGCCTGCTATCTAGAATTACTTCAATTCCAAACGCTTTTGCAAGCAAGTAGGATTCAGGGTGAGACAAATCACCCCTAATTTGCGGCATATTAGATCTGCCAGTTGCAGCACTATGCAAATCAATAATCACATCCGAATCATCGATGAGATTTTTCTTGACGTTACTCGCAACTCTTGAAGTGGTACTCCCTTTTGCCAATCCTGGAAACGCTCTATTTAGGTCACGACCATCAGGGAAATAACGAGTTTTAGAACGATAGCCCGGTAGGTTGAGTACAGGAACTATGCGGACAGTTCCTGCCATGGTTTGTGGATCTAATGCACCTTCAGGTTCAGTAAACTTGGAAGAAAGAAGGTTGGTACAAGCACTTGGCCCTGTTAACTCATCGCCATGTGTGGCGCCAAAAATCGTAACTACAGGCCCAGGTCTCACTCCATGGAATACCGTGATTGGAATGGGCCATGAATCTCCCATATCTACATCCAGCAATGGCATGTAAATGGTACGCATCTCACCGGTTTTGATGCGTTTGCGCAAGAAACGAACATCCTTCCACTCAGTAGAACGGTCCCAATCAGGTCTTGCTTCGGATTCATGCTCATCGAGAGCTTTTTTTATCGCCAAACGTCTAGTTTTCGGAAGTTCGTTTGCGACTCTAACACGTCGCTTCTTCCCGGCCATGCTCGGCCATTAATCGGGAGGACATCAAGGTGATGGATGCGAATAGCAAATCAACCTCCTTAATTTATCATCAAATATGGGACAAGGAGTTCAGCGCCAATATGCCCCGTCTTCGATTTGTTTTGGGTGTGGACCAGCCAACGAGAAAGGTTTGCAAATAGATTCTTACAGATGCGAGGAAGGACTTGAGATGCGATTTACGCCTTCTGAGGAACATCAAGCATTTCCAGGCATGATCAATGGTGGAATAATTGGCAGTCTGCTCGATTGTCATGGCAATTGGGCTGCTGCAATAGCATTGATGGATGCAATAGGTATGGATGAGCCCCCTTGTACGGTTACGGCTACCTACTCTATTTCGCTGAGAAGGCCAACGCCTGCTGGAGTTGAATTGCACATATTAGCAGAAGTTGAAGAGTTGAAAGAAGATAGAGTTAACATCAAAATGACACTCACTGCTGAAGGTAAAGTTTGTGCTACTGGTAAGGGATTATTCGTTGCGGTAAAAGAAGGACATCCTGCATATCACCGGTGGTCTTGAATGGCTAAGCCTTCCAAGATTCAACTCGAAGAATTAACCAATTTACGTGAGTTTGTACTTGAAGTAATGATGGCGATGGATGTTTGGAGTGAGGAAGAACTTACTAAATTAACTGAAATAGATTTAGGTGTACTGAGAAAGAATGCAACCCAACGTCATGGTGTAACTAGGTGGAAGAGAGGAGTAAGAAAACCAAGCAAGCCGGAACAGGTGGAAGTAATAGACCTACATCCACGTTTGCTAACCACGGAATGGATGCCTTATGCGGCTTGGGTATTGCACCATGAATTCGTACATGCATTGGGATATACCGCTCATGATGCTACATTCCGTTCTCTGGAAAAACTATGGCCTAGTCAAGAATCACCAAAAATGGGTTCAGTATTTACTGAGATGCTACGTAAAGAAAAAGCAACTTGGTTATGGGTGTGCAATACTTGCCAAAAGGAATACCCTAGGCAAAAAGCAGGGCGCGGACGCTATCTGTGTCGAGTCTGCCGCACTGTCTTAGTCGATGTGCGCAATGATGCGGCACAGTGATTAGGGCTAATTACAACAGCAATTTATGCGGAGGCTAGTTGCTATACTCCTCCTCTGCATTCTTTTCTCTCCCTTTGCAAAGGCAGCAATTAATTCAGACGAAGAAGGGGGAGAACTTTGGTTCTCTTGCGATGATATTGATGATTGTTCTCTGACAGAATTCCACACAGGAGAAGCAAGCATTAGCAATACAGTAAACTCTGCTTCGCCTTTATCTCCAGAGACCGTTTTCATCGAGTTACCGATGCTACCTATACAGAGTGAAATAGCATTGATTCCCGATGAGAT
>CAZEXE010000003.1:0-35427 GCA_964516645.1 uncultured Candidatus Poseidoniales archaeon | reverse complement strand
CATCTTACATGATGTTAGACATTATTTGGTCAGAAGATGTAGAATCTAGGGATGTAGACGAACCATCTTCGTACTCTTCACCGAAATATACAGACTTAGAAACGATTCACTACGGGGCATTAGTGGGAGACGATTGGGATTGTTGGACCTTTGATGTAGATAATCACGAGTTATTGAGAATCACATTCCAATGGGAAGAAGTCCCTGCAGAAATCGAGCAAACCCATGGTCGCCCTGATTTGATAATGCCTGATAACAAAATGGCACCGATTCCCGATTTAGAAACGGAAATCACCAATGGTCAAACCAAGATGACTTGGCAATGGCGAGCTTTACCAGCCGGTGAATACGATTTGTGTGTCGGTGGTAGATTGAATGCCTTTCAACCGTATCATTGGGTTGGCCTAATCGCTTTCGAAGGCATTGGACCTACTTCTCCGGAAGAATTTGACCACACGGCTTGGCAATGGCAAGGCTATGGAATGAAAGCCGAGGAGATCGGTATTGAGGAACTAAACGCTACATCTGGGATGATGGTGCTGATTCTCTCTTTGGCTGTGCTGGTAGGTTTGGTCATCGAGGTTAGAACCGAGACTACTTCCAAAGCGATTCGCTATGGAATCTTTGTTCCCGGAGTACTTGTCTTGATTATGGGAGGAATAGTTTCACCTCTTTGGGCAATGAGTGGCGAAGTACAATCGTCTGATGAGATGACTCTAGAGGAATTAATCGATACAAGATTAGACCAGTTATGGCATGCTTCACACCCCAATACTCCAGCATCTTCTCGAGCATTACATGTTGGTGCAACATTTGGAATGCTGGATGGAGAAGTGCTTTCTGTACGCTTGTTAGCAGACTCTGCCTGGCCGTTGGATGACGGTAGGTGGCAACTACACATCCCAGAGTTTTATGAATTAGATTTTGAAGCCCTGATTTTTGACAAGGTCGCTCAAAAATCGAGTGATAGTCCAGTTGATGATTTGTTAGATTCTCATTCGCGGTCATTCATCCTACTGGCTGCAAGAACTCTAATGCTCGACTTGTTAATGCTTGAAGCACTATTAGTCGTTGATGATGTTCCTGATTCAAACATCATTCATTTCACCACAGAAATGGTAGATTCAGGTAGCCTAGGGCTAATTCAAGACCCAACATGGGGGACAAGGCCGGTAGACATACCGGAAGGAAGATGGAGGTTGATGCAAGAGAATCTCTATCCAAATCTAATTTCAATAACTATGCTGGATGGAATTAAAGACGATTTGGAGTTTAGAATTCAAATCAATAATGAAATCGATCATAATTTGATGTATTCTACCGAGTCTGTACAACCCTCAGGTCCACTATTTGAATCTCAGTACCTGTTGGTTATTGCTGGAATAACCCTTGTAGTCCTTGGAATCGGAATTGAACACCGCAGGCGTTCAAAGGCAAAACAAGTCTTCCAGCAATTTGTTTCTGAAAACAAATGGAATTAATCATCGAGTGATTGCAGAATCTTTTCGACTTCTTCAGTGATTTCTCCACTGTCTAATGCCTTGGCAAGTTTGTTCTTCTTGGCCTTGGAAAGACCTTTTGCCGCAGTGTCAATCATTTCTCGCTCTTCATCGCTAACCTTTCCGTCTGCTAATGCTGACTTAACAGCACTTCTAACGGCCATCTTAGCTGCATCTTCATCACTGATTCCCAATGCCGCCTGGATCGCCTTGAGTTCCTCAAGTTCCTTGTCAGTAATTACGCCATCTGCGTACGCGTTCTCGTATTCTTTGACTAAGAATTCGGTGTACGCTTCAGGATTCAGAATTACATCTCGAATCAATCCATAGTCAACGCTTCCTTGCTTTGAACCCATCTCTAAAATTACAATGGATTTTCGAACTTCTTTGATCGCCATGTCCTTCAATCCATGTGAAGCCCAAACAAGACCAGAAACACAGACTGCTGCAGCGAACCACCGCATGACATCTGGGTCTACCAAATTGCCTGGTGAAATCAGTTGGAATATACCGATTACAGCCATCAGTGAACCACAAATCACCTCGAACCAATCGTTCAAATCTGGCTCGTCATCAAAAACCGAAAGTCGCTCGTCGACCATAGCATCGTCGCTGCTCATGTTGCATCCACACACAAGATAGGCCTTGAGGATGTCGGCTCTACAATCGCTTACCTTTTGGACTATTGACTATCACTTGCCGCCATGGGTAGGCCAGAATGTGAGGTTTCGCGCCTTGGTTTACCCAAAGAATTGGTCACTTTCATCGAAAATGATTGGGGCATCAAGAAATTACACCCACCTCAAGCCGAAGCTATGCCATCTGTATTGGCAGGGCGCAATACTATGGTTTGCATACCTACTGCTAGTGGTAAAAGCCTAGTGGCATTCATGGGTTTGGTCAACCAAATAATGATCAAAAATGTAGGCTCTCGAGGTATTTACATCGTTCCACTGAAGGCCTTAGCATCAGAAAAACTCGATGAACTCAAGCAATTAGGGGGCCATCTTGGATTGAAAATTGGCTTGGGAATAGGCGATGCACCAAATGAGGCTAGACAAATTGATGATTGTGACATCTTGGTTTGTACCAGTGAAAAATTAGATTCATTGATGCGGTCAAAATCCGAAGTATTACGTAGAGTTTCAATCGTGGTTGCAGATGAGTTCCATTTGGTTAATGACAGCCATAGGGGGCCAACTATGGAGATAAACTTAGCAAGAATCAGACACTTGCTTCCTGAAGCACAAATAATCACGCTATCTGCAACTGTTGGGAATTCACAAGAATTGGCAGATTGGTTGGATAGTGAACTAATTGTATCTCAATGGAGACCCGTTAGTCTCGAATATGCTACTCTTGCAGAATTAGATTTAGAACCAAGAGCAATTCAAAAAAGCGAATTATCCACCTCTGGAAATCTTGGACCACCTCGAACGCTTGAAGGGCCAAAAAGCCATGTTGCTTGGGCGGCATTGAGTGATGTTTACCAAGAGAATGGTCAATTGCTCGTATTCGTTGCATCACGTCGTTCAGCGCAATCCGAAGCAAAAAAATTAGGTCAAAGGATGCACAAGTATCTCTCAAAGCACAATCCAGATGCTTTACCAGAACTAAGAAAACTATCTGAGAAACTTTCTCGCAATTCTAATTCTGCGATGGGAGACGTTTTGTCAGAATGCGTAAAAGGAGGTGTTGCATTCCATCATGCAGGCCTCAGGCATTCACAAAGAA
The DNA here is from genome assembly GCA_964516645.1 of uncultured Candidatus Poseidoniales archaeon. Classification (GTDB taxonomy): domain Archaea; phylum Thermoplasmatota; class Poseidoniia; order Poseidoniales; family Poseidoniaceae; genus MGIIa-K1. Next base: position 32,194 of record CAZEXE010000003.1, on the reverse strand, counting down.
GTGAAATTGAGAAGGCATTCAAGAATCGTATATTGTATTGTTTGTGTGCTACACCTACTCTTGCTGCAGGAGTAAATCTACCCGCCCGTCGAGTGCTTATCCGTGATTTGAAGCGGTACGAAGATGGAATGAGTAGATTACTTCCCGTGATGGAAGTTAAACAGATGCTAGGTAGGGCAGGTCGCCCTAGTTATGACCCCCTCGGTGAGGCTTGGCTTGCATGCAAGGGAGGAGACCCTCGGCAGGTGGCTGATGAAATCGCTGACAGGTATATCCACGGGCCAGTTGAAGACATAACTTCGAAATTAGCAGCAGAGCCAGCTATGAGATTTCATCTCCTTTCATCAATTGCCACAGGCGGATTAAATTCAAGGAAAAAGATTGGAGAATTCTTTGCTAGCACATATTTGGGTCATTCACAAGCCAACTCATATCTACAGGAGAATATCGATACTATGCTAAGATGGCTTGTCGAAAAGAGATTCGTTCGCAGAACCAATATCGGTGAGGTTAGCGAAAATTGGGATGATGAAACCCCCTCCTGGGTAGATGCTGCTCAAGCAGCATCTGGTGTAAGTCTCTCGAAATCAAAAACCCTCGAACCCACAGAAGCAACATTTGGTTTCCAAAGAGCCTCAGAAATAAGCATTAGTAGTTCGATGTCACTTGATGTTGAAGCACTAGATAACGAATATGAAGCAACTGCGATGGGTGAAAGAGTTGCTCAGTTGTATATCGATCCATTATCAGCAGATATACTACTCGATGGACTTAGAAGAGCCGTGAGGCGAATTGTTCGTAACAGTCTACCAGTTACCAGTTTCAGTCTATGCCATCTTGTTGCTGCAACTCCGGATTTCATTTCATTATGGCCAAAATCAAGCGAGTTAGATTTTGGTAGTAAACTAAGACAAAAAGCAGCACTTGTTGAAGATGAATTACTCATCGAGAGCCCGATTGATGAAAGAGCGATGGGTTTGGTAAAGAGTGCTTGGTGTACTGAATTTTGGTATGAAGAGAGAGATCTAAGGGATATTGAGAAAGAACTTGGAGTAACTCCTGGAGATGTATATTCAAGAACGGATTTAATGGGATGGTTATTGCTAGCCGCTAGAGAGATTTTACTGAGGGACGATGTATTTGCAGAGGAACATTTGGGCTATGTTGCAGAATTAGCAGGACTGCTAGAATTGACTAGAGCCAGAGTTAGGGCTGGTTGCAAAGAAGATTTGCTTCAACTGGTACAGGTTAGAAATGTTGGAAGAAACCGTGCAAGAACTCTTTCTGAAATGGGGATTAGGACACCTGCGGACTTGTTATCAATGAGTAACAAGGAACTTGACAAGTTGAAATCAAGGCGTGGTTGGGGTCCAGTATTAGTAGAACGAATATTGGAATCTGTAAGATTGATTGCTATCAATGAGAAAAAGAAAGCACCCCGAAGTGATGACGAACCTCTACCTGGCGAGCGTCAGGATTGAAATTGAGAAAGCCTTGGGACTACTGTGTCCGCACCTACCTTTCCTTGCCGCAGAGTATCTTTGGATGCTCCTTGTGAAGATCCTAGAGCCTTAGCGATGTCTTGGATTGAAAAGAGAGAATCGGAACACTGGGCGCTGATTAGTGGCCTGAGTTTGGCAAGCGAAATTCACGCATGGGTCGCTCAAGAAGTGCTGATGAGGAATAAGGAGAGGGGCACTATGAAGTCTAACTCATTAGATGGTGAATTCATTAGATTGCTATCAGGCACACATCACATTGCAACCAGCTTCAAACGAGCAGGTCTTTGCAAGGGGGATGTCAGTGCTTGGATAGTAGATTTATCCGGTCAAGCAGATGACGAAATGTACTGCAATCATGCAGAAAAGATGGGGTTCAAGATACTTGATGATAGACCGAATTTGGAAATTTTTGATTCCCAGCGCATGGGTATCGAGGGTGAAAAGGATGAGAATGGTGCTATTGGACATATTCACCTTGCAGATTTACGCTAAATTTCGTAAATGTGAAAGAGTCCCTAGTATACCGTAGTTTCATGGTGGTCGCAACTCGTCATACAGATTCCTTATTTTCCAGTGGTAGATTACTCGATGAAGATAAAATCACTAAGGCGCTGAATAATGCAACCGACTTGGGTGCAGAATATGCTGAGATTAGACTAGTAAGTGAGACAACAAATACTGCTTCTCTCAAAGATGGCAAGTTGGAAAGGGCAATTCCTGGGCAAGAAGTTGGAGTAACGATGCGAATTTTAGCCGATGGCGCTTGGGGAGTACATTCTACAAGTGATATTGCTTCGATTGTAGATCAAGTAGAATCCACACTTCGACTTGCCAAAGCCGTAGCAGCACGTCGTTCCCCTTCACAACACGCCGTTGGGTTAGCCGAAGTTCCAATCATCGAGGATGAAATTCATTGGAGAAGCATCAAAGATGTTAGAGATACCGATTTGGACACTAGAATAGAGATGATGCTAGCAATCGACAATGAAGCGAAAGACGATGAAAAAATAGTTTCAACTTCAACAGGATGGTCGGATGAACACATTCACACCGAGTTGATGACCAGTGAAGGAATGAACCGTGTTTGGTCATTCCAAAGAAGCCTCATCAACGGAATGGTTACCGCAAGAGAAGGTGGCGATGTTGTCTCCTATAGAATGAGACATGGCGGAGAAGGTGGCCTAGAGTTAATCGAGTCTTGTGATCTTGGTGAAATGGGCAGAAATGCAAAGATTTCCGCCCTTAGATTGCTGAGTGCAGAAAGAGCACCTTCGGGCAAAATGCCATTGGTTGCCGACAGGGATTTGACGGGTGTTTACATCCACGAAGCACTTGGACACCCTTGTGAGGCTGATTTAGTCGCAGCAGGGGATTCGTGCCTAGAAGGGCGCCTTGGACAAACAATAGGTTCTGAAATTTGTACGGTGGTCGATGATCCAACAATGCGTGGAGGCTATGGTTGCTATCCTATCGATGATGAAGGCGTTGATACAAGGCCGAAGAATCTGATTGTAAACGGTGTATTGACCGAATATTTGAATCACAGAGAGACCGCACACAGATACGACCTAGATCCAAATGGTGGTGCCCGTGCTCAAGATGGATTGCATCACCCATTGGTACGGATGTCAAATACTGTAATTCAAGGTGGAACCCACCAAGATTTGGACGAATTGATTGAGGATATCGATTTTGGTGTATATGCATGTGGTAGTAGAGGCGGACAGGTTGATACCGGCCGCGGTTCATTCCAGTTCGCTGCCCAAGAGGCTTGGATTATTGAGAACGGTTCTTTATCGAGGCCAATCAAAGATGTCAGTGTTTCAGGAATGACTCTTGAAATTCTAAAGAATGTGGACGGTCTGACTCGTGATGCGTACTTAGGTTCACCCGGATTTTGTGGAAAAGGACAAACCGTTCCAGTGGGAGACGGTGGGCCATTGATGCGAATTAGAGAGGCATTGGTGGGATGATATGATTCCAGATGATGCTGTTGAACGTTTGATGGATTCTGCGCAATCAATCGGACAGGAATGCAATAGGGCCGGAATTCAACAATGGGAAATCTTTGCTTCTCAAGGATATGGCCATTCACTAGATATTGAGGCAGGAAAGATCTCGATGGCGTCAGGAGGGGGAGAAGGCGGTTTTGGAATCAGAATCGTCGAGGATGGACGTTATGGATATGCACATCTGGTCGACCCCACCTCAGCTGGCAGAGCAATTCAACAAGCCATCAGTATCGCAAGGAAATCACCTTCAATTGAGGGTTTTGAATTACCAGGAAACCAGTCAGCATCAAAGGTTTCTGGAATGAAAGACAAGGCGATTTTGGACATGGGTCCAGAAGATTTACTTGAACAAGGTGACCAAGTGCTTACTAGAGTTGCTGAACTTGATTCTAGGGCAGTTGCAGTGGGTGGCGGAATCGGTGTTGGGGCTGGTGCAGGAGCAATTGTTACCAGTTCGGGAATAGAAGATGGTGGCATTTACACTTCACACGGAATTGGAATTCATGTTTCGATAGATGAAGATGACCATTTGACTTCATCCTACGAAGGAGAATCATCTAGGGGCTTACTGAAAGAATTGACTGCTTGTGTAGATAAAGCAGTCCATTGGTCACAGGTCACAAGAGAAAAAATCCCAGGTGGCAAAACCGAAGATTGTCCAGTGTTGATGACCAGCGATGGTTTCTCTCCTCTATTTTCGGTAGTGGTGCCTTCTGCAATAAAAGGAGAAAGGTTAGCACGAGGTGAATCTTTCTGGTCGAGCAAGATGAATGAAATTGTGATGGCAGATCACTTGTCTTTGGTTGATGATGGGCTCATGGAAGGAGGGTTGTCTTCGGGTTCTAGAGATGATGAAGGGGTTCCTAGTAGAACTCAGACAATCGTAAGTTCAGGACGCTTGACTGGTGAGTTATGGTCGACAAGGGATGCTGCTAAATTGGTTGCAGAAGGTAAGGTTGAATCCGCTCAAACCACAGGTTCTGCGGCCCGAGGCGGCCATACCTCACCTCCTATGTGTGGATGCAGCGACTTGATTTTGTCATCTTCTGCAAAAACATTTTCACGGAACAAATTGATTGAAGAAATGGACGAGGGATACATTATCCACAGCGTAATGGGTGCGCATACAGCTAACCCAACAAGCGGAGATTTCTCAGTTACGACATCAACGATTCTAAGAGTCGAAGGTGGCGAAGTAATCGGTGCTCTTTCTCAGGCAGGTTTCTCTGGAAATATAGCCAAGGCTCTTGCCGGCAGAGTGATTCTAGGGGACTCTTCAAAACGCAAGGGTTCATACAGTACCGGCTCAATGCATGTTCCAGATGTTCTGATGTTGGACGGTTTGAGGATTAATCCTGCTTAATCTCTTCACTTTCAGTTGTTGGGGAGTCTAGCAGACATCTTCAAGAACCGTCTCCATTGAACATCTAACTCCACGGAGGTGAAAGGGAGTGTCCACAAAACTCAACCAACCAGCACGAAAGCCCGAACACCCGTCCTGCGACGGGCCAGAAAATGAATTGGACCGTCGAGGTGTTCTTGATGTCTGACTATGAAGCACATGTTGCAGAAGTACTCAAGCAAGTACCAGAAGCAGACCCACAAAAAGTGGCCGAAGCCTTTGCGAGATACGAGAAAGACTTCCTTATCCCGCCAGAAGATGCGATGAGGTCCGTCTTACGTCGTTTCCAATCGGATACAGGAGTTCCAGCGCAGGCCAACCAGCAAGCATCTGGAGGTCAAAGACAAGCGGTTCCAATTAAGAAAGTCGAGAAATTATCTGATTTATCAGCAGATGATCGCAATATAGAGATTGAAGTGGAAATCGTCACTCATAATCCACGTACTACAATGGTGCGTGGCGAAGAAAAAATTGTTCCTTACGGCCTCATCGAAGACCAACCTTGGTCTGAAGCAGGAATTCGTACAAGATGGGAATTCAAGGATTGGGGAAACAATCCAAACATCGTCCCTGGTGCAGTGGTTAGACTCGAAGGAGTTTCAGTAAACGAATACCAAGGCAGAATGAGTATCAATGTAAATCAATCCAGTCGCGTAGTTGTTTTGCGTGAAGGTGTACGAACCGTATCAAAACCTGGTGAACCAGTTGAAATTAACACGATAAAATCAGAAGGTTCGGTTACAGTTGTTGGACGTTTGCTTGCAAGCCGTAAAGACGTCATCCATCGCAGAGATGGTTCAGGTTCAATAGATGTGGTCAGAGGCCGAATTGCAGACGATACAGGCGCCATAGGTTTTCTTTCGTGGGAAGAATTTGACCACGAGTTAGGATCCTTGCTGAAAATTGAGAATGCACAAATTAAAGTTTTCAGAGACACACCCGAAATCAACATCGGGTCATCGTCTAGAATAGAGATTTTCCATGATTCCAATTTTGCATCAACTGAGGATTTAGTCGCTCGTTCAGTAAGCCGAATTGAGGATTTGAGAGATGGTTCAAGAGATGTTGAAATAATTGTTGAAATCCAGAAGATGATTAAGAGGGATTTTCAAGGACGAGATGGTGAAGCAAAGAGCGTTTGGTCTGGCGATGTTGCAGACCCCACAGGTAGATGCCGCTGTTCGATTTGGTCAGAACCACCTTTCGACTTCGAATCTACCCCAATCGTTGTGCGACTCAAAGGAGTTAGGGTTAGAGCTTGGCAAGGAATTCCAGACATCACTATTGATGATTTATCGCAAATCGAAGTACTTGCTGCAGCACCTTGGGGCGAAGATATAGATTTGGCAAATAATGTCGTCGAAGTTGAGTTGAAAGACCTCTCGTCTGGCGCTAGCAGAGTTGGAATCTCTACAACTGGATATGTCGTATCGATTAGAGAGGATTCAGGAATTGTCACTAGGTGTAGTGAGTGTCGCAGAGTCCTAAGAGACGGTGAATGTGCAACTCATGGTACTCAGGAAGGAGACAAAGATGTCAGATTACGAATGGTATTGGACGATGGCCAATCAACGATTTCGTTAATCGTGAACAAATCAGCATCTGAAGCCCTTATTGGAATGAATCAGAATGAAATCTCTTCGGACATTGTCGAAAATGGAACTATGGCATTTGTCCAGAATCTCAGAGAGCGTTTGTTAGGTAAGGAATTGAAAGCAACTGGTAGAACAATTGTTGATGAGCAAGGCGCTATGTTACTCTCTGACGATGTAGAACTAGTAGAGGTAGATTCGGTTCTTGCTGCCACAGAACTGAGAGCAAAGTGGGGGGTGGTTTGATTGCAACCAGCAAGAAGAGCAAGGAGACAACCAGCCTGGTACATGCTCGCGTCAGAATTTAGTGATTCAACATTGAGCCAACAAGGTTCAGGAGAATTCGACCCACTATTCGTTATTTCCAAGTTAGGTGCAAAGGTCAATCGCGTGGTTGTAGCCGGAATGCTAGAGAGATTAGATCCCCGAGAGACTTCGAATGGTTCTACTCTTTGGCAAGGACAATTGAGAGATCCATCTGGATTACATTTCTTCTCAGTAGGGGATTATGCTCCTGAATCGATGAGGGAGTTGACTATTCAATTATCATCTAGATTAGATGATGGCGAATCAATCATGTTGATTATGACTGCAAAGGCTCGTTATTTCCAAAATGACGAGGGAGCAGTATACACGAGTTTGCGACCAGAAGAAGCTGCGGTAATCACAAGAGAGAGTTATCGAAATTGGTTGGTTAAATCATCACAAGAAATACTGGAAAGAATTGACCTGCATGAGAAGTCAACCTCACTAGAAAAGAATACTGAAGCATTTGTAGCAGGTGGTATCCCAGAGAACATGTGTGAAGGTTTACTTCTCGCAAACGAGCATTATGGTGAAATCGATTTGGAGACATATCGCTTGAACATAATGAATGCACTTGATATCGCGGAAGATAAGGTGCAAACAATTGCCACACCGAGCCTACCTGTTTCACAAACTAGCCTTGAAGTTGATGACAATAAAGAGGAGAAATCAGATGATGCTGAATCTTCTGGCGATGAAGTTGATTTGAAGCAAGTATTACTCGATTTAATCGCTAGACTAGACCAAGGAGAAGGAGTGGACTTTGACACTCTTCTTTCGAATGCAGCGGCACGAGGACATGACAGAGATGCATCTGAATCAAATTTGGATGATTTGACTGAAGAAGGTACAGTGCATGAGCCTAGATTTGGGTGGTTTAAGATAACAAATTGAACTGTAATACTCCAACAGGTTCAAGGCCCAATCGCGTCCTCACCGGTTTACAGGTGAGACTTTGGGAGGAACAGATTTTTTTATTCGTCCGGCAAGTGGGACTTCCAGTTCCGATTGGTTGAGATTACCAAATGCGGATATAAGCATTGTAATTGCAAGGAGAATTACACGTACTGTTCTGCATGGCGGAGAAGGCGACGACTTAGTCGATGAAGGTGCTGAGTCCGCGGTTTACACGGTTCGTGGCGAGATGGATTTCGAAGAATACAAGAAAATTTTGAAGATGTTCAGAAGTGGCCAGCCTTACATTCACGATCCCTTTGAAGAGAGGGATGTAAAATGTGTTTTTGGGAAAATCGAATACGATGGCTCCGAAAAAATTTACACATTTGAGTTGATAGAAGATATTCGCTGAGGTGATTAAATGCGTTCTCTAGACGAGTCCCGTGAGATCCTATATGTAATCCGGACTTTAGATGTCCTGATGGGCTCTGGAGTAGGTCTTGAAGCTGCAATTCATTCAATTTCACAAGGTGGATATGGAATCATTTCCAAAGATTTAGCAGATTTGATGGAGAATATCAACAAAGGAAGACCATTGGAAAAAGAACTTAGGGCACTTCTAAAGAAAGCAGAAACAGATGGTTACAAGCGAGTAATCAATACTATGCTGAACAATGTAACTCAGAATACTGATATCATCGAAACCTTGAGGAAACAAGGAGAGAGGATGGAAGAATCTCGTACTGAGAAGGTCAAGGATTACATCGAAGAATTAGGCGGAGTTCCTGAAACACTGCTATCCATTGGAATGATTGGTCCAATTATTCTCTCAATCCTAGGAATTGCTCCACAATTGATGGAAGATGCTGAGGAATTGTTTGGGCCAATGGACCAAGGATTAATCATGAGTATCGTCAATGTAGGCCTACTCTTGACATTGTTAGGTATGGCAATGATTGGGCTGAAGGCCCACACTAAAGACCCGGGGTTGTGATCTATGATATTTGGAATCCTGGAGATGTTTAGAAACGATCCAATGCTATTGTTCATCATTACCTTGGGTGTTGCATGTGCTATTGGAGGAATACCTCCGATTATCGAGAGAAGTAGACGAAGGGATATCGAAAACGACTTGCCTGCTATGTTAGAAGCATTATCTGATTCTCTTGGAGCAGGCCTAGGTTTGCAACAAGCAATGATGGCAGAAGCTGATAGAAATAATGGCACACTTGGTAAGTTGTTACGAGAGACTCTAGAAGAAAGCCATGCTTCGTCATTCGACTCCGCTTTGGCTAACTTCGCTACTAAATCACGCTCGTCTCAAGTCCAAAGGGTAATGCATCTGATGTCAACTGCTATAGAACAAGATGCACCTCTACAAAATATATTGGCAGATATGTCTAGAGATTATGAGCGATTGAACGATTTGATGAATCGTAGAGAGTCAGAATTGATGGGCCGCTCAATCCTAATTATCTTGTTTGTATCTATTGGACTTCCATTCTTGATTGCATTCATTGTCGGTCTATTCGCTCCTAGGAATCAAGGATTCCAACTCGATGCATTCAATTCTTCGTTTACCATGTTTTTCGGAGCGGCTTCATTGGTTGCAATCGGAGTAAGTGGTAGAATGTTAGGAAGAATGCGCTCAGCTTTGTGGTGGGCGCCACTTTGGATGGCTGTATCTATGTCAATTTATCATGTCGGAGTATTAGTTATTGGAGGTTAAATATATGGAGAAAATTTTGGAGCAGTATGGAAGAGTAACGATATACATGGAGCCTAATCATCCATCACCAATGTATCATGTTGATGGCGGAGTGGAACCAAATCCTTACGGAAATTTGGCAGTTTTGCTTGAAGACGATAATTTGGAAGAAGTGATGTATAATGGTGGCGCACAATGTGTGAAAATAGCACACAGGGACCATGGAATGTGCAGAACAAATGTTTGGGTTGATGACCAGCAAGGTATTGAGATTGCCAAAAACATTGCAGCATTTACTTCGGTTCCATTGGGAGATGGCCCCGGATTGGTTCCGATTTTTGATGGCAGACTTCCTGATGGAAGCCGTGTGAATGGAACAATCCCACCCGTTTCTCCAGATGGTCCAACTTTGACGATTCGTAAATTCCGTGAAGATCCTTTAACAATGATTGATTTAATCAAATTCGGAACGGTAAATCTTCGCCTAGCCGCTATGATGTGGGTTTGGATTGAAGGATTGGATAGCCGACCTGCAAACTTCGTAATTGCAGGTGGTACAGGTTCTGGAAAGACTACCACATTGAATTGCCTAGGAATGTATATTCCATGGCACAAGCGCTTGCTTACTGTAGAAGATACTGCTGAATTGCAGGTTTATCACGACCACTGGTTGCGAATGGAGACTCGCCGTGAGAGGCCAGATGGTACGCCAGAAGTCGATATGAATGATTGTTTGAAATCTAGTTTAAGAATGCGTCCAGACAGAATAATTGTGGGTGAAGTGCGTTCTAGCGAAGCAGCGACGCTATTGACTGCAATGAACACAGGCCACGATGGTTCATTCGGTTCACTTCACGCAAATACTGCGATGGAGACAATTACTAGAATGATCAATCCACCGATGAATGTGCCTCCAATCATGCTTACTGGACTTGATTTGATTATCATCCAAGCAAGATTACATGTTAATGGAAAGACTGCAAGGAAGATTACCGAAGTTGCTGAGGTTGCTGGTATGGAAGGAGACAAGCCACGTTTGAATGCAATTTGGAAATACAATGCTGCATCAGAAGCCATTGAAGAGACAGGAATCCCTTCAAAGATGAGGGAGACAATTTGTACTGCAGCAGGTATTACTCCTGCTCAATTTGAACACCATGTAAAGCAGCGGGAGCAAATTCTCGCTGACTTATTGAAAAGAGATATTCGAGATATTGAAACAGTAACCAAGGTAATACAAGGTTTCTATGCTTCACGTTAATCGTGAGATAATTTTAGTCTTGCAAGCAAATCGTCGACTCCGTCGATTTTACTTCGCATCGAGGTAACTCTCTCGGCAGCATCTGCAACAGATTCCGCCAATTCCATCTCATCATCAACCTCTTCTTCTTCATCTGAGGATTTGAATTGCTGCGCCAACCTCTTCAAATCAGTAATGATTGAATCAACTTCCGTGTCGCTTACTTTGATTCCAGGTGCAAGGCGAGGGATTTCGCTAGGGGCAATATGACCCAACTCAGCACCGACGACTCCTGCAGCTGCTACTACTCTAGGGCGCAAATCTGCATTGTTAACCTCGTACCCCTTCTTTTCTAGGAATCTGATTACCAAGGTTTGCTGTGCATCACCATAAACTCCTTCAGACTTCTCGAGAATTGCTTCAACCAATTGCTCGAATCCATCAATGTTCCTTTCGAGCCTGTCTAGAGTTCTTCTCTCATTAGCCTCTAAGTGAACCGCTCCATGTTGTAGCAAGCGTATCACTCTTGTTCTTCGAGCGGTTCTTGGGTCTGATGCTGCGATTTCTTCATCGAGTGAAATTTGTAAATCGAATAGTGCATGTAATCTTCCGGAAACAGAAGGTAGCCTCAAATCGAGTTGCAATCCTCTAGCCCTTTCTTCAAACGCCATTCTTGCCTTAACCATCTCGCCATTGTGCTCAGCGATAATATCTGGCAAAGCATCTCTGAGTATTCCTCTTGCTTCTTCGAACTTCCTCAATGCTTCTCGCTCTCTCCAAGAATTTGGCATGGAGTGCATGGCATCCTTCTCCGCTTTTGCCATCGCATCGAGAGAATACAGCCTTGCTCTAACAAAATCAGCAGCATTAGGATCATCTAATGCAAAGCCATGTTCGGATAGGCTTGTGATAAATGCATTTACATCTTCAGTATCATTAACAGAACCAACCAATAGGAAATCTCTGCACAATGCATCGATTTCTGCAGTTCTTCCTTCAATTTCAATTACTGATGCAGTCAATTCAACTACTGGTGCAACAGGTGTTGGTTCTGCAACTGGTTGAGGTGCGATTTCGATGATTTCAACTTCGCTCTGTACCGTGATTGGTGCTTCTTCAACGATTTCTTCGACCACTTCAGGTGCTGCAATAACCGGTGCAACTACTTCTGGCGGAGAATCAAATTCGTCTGTAGGTGAAGGAATTTTAATCATCTTAGGAAGGCCTCGAGGTCTCCTCAAACTCTTCTTGATAACTCCCCAGGAACCTGATTGCGAAGTCAACACACCTGCAACTCGCATTAGTAGTGCCTGTTTTGCTCCCGACCTTGGTAGGTCTAGTTTGGAACATAATTCATGCAATCGGTCACGAGATAGTCCATCCAATTTTTCTGGCGTAAGTTGTTTAGCATCATAATTTAGATGCAGGTAAAGACGCTGCCTTCTTTCTCTAATAGAACCAGATTTCTTAACACCAAATACTGCGAGCACTTCGCCCAAGTCATTGTTTAGGATTGCTGAAATGCCTTCTGGAGAGAAGTCCCATTCGTCCAAAACAAGGTCAGCGATCAGTTTTGCACGCAATACTTCCACAGAACCATTTTTTGAAATTCCATGCTGTGCACAAATTTCTTTCAGGCGGTCTAATCTCGCCTGATGAAGTTCAGAAAGTAGGGTTTGCTTGTCATCCATTCGCATACCTCTAATCTCTCCTCCACTCCTCTCCATATTTGAGGTTACACCTCATTCAGATACCAAAAAGGTACATTCTGAGGGGTAATTTTCAGTTCTGGGCCCCTACGGGGCCAGCAATTATTGATTTCTGAATAGCAACACCTTCAAACGATGCTAAGACTGAGGAATTTTGAGGGCGAACTATGGGGCGCTATGAAAGAGCAGCCAAAACTTCTCTAAAGGAGGCCACTGCATTGGCATCTGGCATTATAACCTCCGTTAGACATGATCTTCGTAGAGAAGAAGTTCGTCTAGAAGAAGAAATGCGAGAGAGAGTCGAATCGCTTCAAGCGATTCTTAATGAGGTAGCGAGTATTCAAGATGCAATTATTGCCGGCTCTTCTGAAGTAAAGCGAGATTTAGTGAAAGCCAAGAAAAAATTAGTCAAGTATGGTGATCGAGAATTGATGGTTACTCAAATCATTGGTTCTGCAACCCGCCTTGGTGAATTGAGAACACTTCATCTGGATGCAGCGGACCGGATTCAGGGCGCCTTAGCAAGACCCCCATCTGCGGTAGATATTATCGAACGTATGACTAAGGATTTGCTCAAATTATCAGGCTCTTGGGAATCATCGGCTAGAGAAATTGATGAGTCAATTGCTGATGTAGTAGATGCTAATGCTCCAATCGAGATGATAGAACTGCAAAGAGAATTGAGCAATAATGGCTACGATTTGATTCTTGCAGGGGACAATCGAGATCCTGAAAATATCGAAAAATGCCGAGCTAAAATTAGGGGAATGACTGGAGAAGAAGTCACTGAAGATTAATCGTGGTCTTCATCTTTGAATAACGGTGCATAAATTCTGTCTTCAGAAATGCGACCTTTTGTAACAAGGTCATCGATGTAATCATCCATCAATTCCTTCATTCTGCCACGTTTTTCTTCTTCAGGAACCTCTCTTGCAATCTTCAATAATTGCTGCCAATTGAAAACCAAATTTTGTATTCCTGAATGACTTTCATCGATAGGAAAAACCCTTTCGACACTCGTAGTAACACTCCCGTCTTTACTCACGGTTTCGAGGATAGCATCGATTCTTGGGTCCGAATCCTTGGGATTTCGTTGCACATCGCTTGACGAGAATGTTTTCCATTCTTTTAGAGGGTTTTCTTTACCTAACAACTTGCCACGATTTCCTACATCTTGGAGAACGCTTCGGACCTTTCTTTGTTCGATGATCAGTGCAATTTTATCACTCAAGTTATCTTCTAGACTATCTAATACAGTCAATTCCAATCGTAGAGATAGTGCGGCTCCTGCATCAATAACTTTTGAGAACCGAGATGCAGGGAAATCTTTTCTTGTAAGCAATATTGTATATCCTTCAAGAGGAACTGGAATGAATCTTGATCTAACATCGTCTTGTCTTTGCATTCCCAATGTGTGTCTTCTTGGTTTTGAAGGTAAAGATGAATGAAGATTTCTAGTTGTTATGAAACCGTCAATTTGGCCATCCATTCGCAAATTTTCTAACCACTCTACCCTCTCAAAGATGTCGAGTGGCACGCCTTCGAGGTCGTCTGCCAAATCCACATTGAGGTCATTTCTTGAACGGATCATTTGACGTTTCACGATTTCGCAATCCGCAACAATTTTGCCATTTTTAGGAATATATTCTGGTTTGTCCTCACCGACTAAGACCCGTGTAGGCTCTCGTCTTGGCAGCACCAAAGATGCAGAGAGCCCGTTGGTTCTATTTTGGCACCACCAGTTTGCAGATACTGGCGCAATATCTCCATGCCCATTTAACAGCAATTCGATTGCAGTTTCGATATGCGGCACCTGTTTTGCAACCAAATCCAGGCCATCGGGTGAACTATCGATAAATTTCTGAGCGTGAGTGCTTACTCCATCTCCAATCTCTGGATAAAGTAGTATCTCAAAGCGGTCTTCTCCACCCATGCAATCACCTCGGCCGGCACTTGCCAGCGCTCAAAGGGCGTCCGCCACTCGTTAAGAAGGCGACCCCTGTGGGAGGTTCAATGGAGAGCGATGAGGCACTCGACAGAATCGACGAGATGCGAGATTTAGTCAATGCTAATCTCGAGTCGATTATTGCTGAGCAGTCTGCTATTTTTGGCGAGGTTGCAGAAGTTTCAGGCGAGGTTGTTCTAGCAGGTGGAAAGAGAGTTAGGCCAATTTTAGTGATGCTAGCTTATGATTTGGCTGGAGGAGATGATTTGGATGAAATAATTCCATTTGCTTTGTCTAACGAATTCATTCACACTGCTAGTTTGGTTCACGATGACATCAACGATGAGTCACTTACTCGTAGAGGCCGAGATACCATCCATGCTAGGTACGGTCAAGCCAAAGCTATAATCGCAGGAGATTGGCTATTTTCACAAGGCTTCGGACTTGGGGGTAGGTATGATGAATCGGTTGTTGAAGTGATGGCCCATTATTGCTCAAGACTGGCAAGTGCAGAATTCACTCAAATCGACCACATTCTAGATTTGTCAACAACTCCTGAAGATTATCTCGAAATCGTTCGAGGAAAAACTGCTGGCCCATTTGCAGCCGGTTGCAAAGGAGCAGGATTGATTGCTAATGCTAGTGAAGAAGCATGTGCTAAATTGTTCGAGTTTGGAATGCAAATTGGAATCGCATTCCAGTTGGTGGATGACTTATTGGATATTCGTGGTGATGAAAGGATGGGCAAACCACGCGGCTCAGATATTTATGAAGGGAAAATGACTTTGCCAATAATTCATGCTTTGACAATCCTTCATGGAGAGCAAAGAGCGCGCTTAGCAGAAATCATAAACAATTTCGAAGATCCATTATTCGATGAACTGATTTCTTTACTGAATTTTGGAAATAGTCTGAATTATACTGAAATTTTGATTGAAACGCATTTGGAACGTTCGAAGATAAATCTAGAATTCTTCCCTGATTCGGATGCAAAGGAATTGCTTAAACATCTAGTCGATTTGATTCAAAATCGTAACAAGTGAGGTGTAGTTTTGTCTCAATCATTCGATAGAGAAGTTATCGTCATCGGCGGTGGCCCTGCAGGAAGTACAGTGGCTAGATATTCAGCGATGGGTGGTGCTGATGTATTGGTAATCGACGGTAGAGACCCAATTGGAACTCCTCTTCAATGTGGAGAGTTGGTTCCAACCAATGATGAAATGCGTAGATTATGCCCCAATGTCCCCGATATGGATGATTTATTTCAGACCCCTAAGTCTGCAATTTCACGCCATTCAAAGCAAATGCATTTGGTACCACCGTCTGGTAAGCCATTGAAATTCAATTTTGAAGGATATGTGCTTAACCGTGTTGCACACGATGAGTTCTTAGTCGATTTAGCCAAAAAATCGGGTGCGGAATATCTTGTGGATTCAAGGGTAGATAAGGTCCAAGGAAATACAGTGTTCCTCAGGAATGGTGACGAATATACCGCTAGAGTAATTGTAGATGCAGGAGGTCACAATGGCCCGATTCGAAGAGATTATTGGACTGAAAAATCAACCAAAATCCCAGTCAAATTTGTTTTGAAGGAAGGTGATTTTGGAGAAGCGGTAGAACTTCACTTCGGTTCAATGGCACCTGGTGGGTATGCGTGGATGTTCCCTAAAGCGAGTGGTGCAAACATTGGGTTAGGAATTCAAAGGAACTTTTCTAAAGGCCGTAGTTTGAACGAATATGCAGAAGATTTCATTTCGAAATATGATGGTGAAATCACTTTCAATGGCGCAGGTTCACTACCTATGTCTGGTACGATTAAGAAATTCGTCAAGGGAAATTATGTGTTGGTTGGAGATTCAGCAGGAATGGTCTTGCCTTCAAATGGTGCGGGAATTACAATCGCAATGATCGGTGGTCGGATTGCTGGGCAAGTTATTGCTGAACATCTGAAGTCTGGTTTACCGCTTGAAGAGTATGAAAAAAGGTGGAAGAAGCAAATGGGTAAGGTAATGCGTAATTCCAAGCGTTCTTTCAAGATTGGAAGCATGATCTTCAAGTTGCCAGACAGGATTCTAAATTTGATGTTCAATCGCTTAACCAAGGGAATAATCTGGAGGGCGGTTACATGCAGGCGCATGTTTTGGATTATCTAGAATAAGTCCAGACGACCTTAATTCTCCCAAATTAGTCAAAAGTAAGCGGTTGATTCAAGTGACTTGTATGCGAGGGGCTAACATGCACAGAGATGATGACGCAGTCAGTCCAGTCATCGCAACTGTGCTTCTTCTAGCAATAACCGTTCTTCTTTCGAGTATGGTTTTCGTTATGATGTCTACTACCTTGGATACTGTAGAAAAGGCAGACCCAAAAGCCTCCGTTTCAGTTAGAGCGCTTTCTAATGGCTATCATGTAGTATCTATTACGAGCATTGACCAATCATTAGATCCCTCCAAAGTTGAATGGTCGATTGTCAATCAAACCGGTCAAAGCATCAAAGAGCATTATGGCTTTGTAGATGATTCAGATGTCTATGGAACAGTGGGTTCTAACATTTCATTCCATGACCGAGATGCAGGATGGTCCGTCACAAAGGGAGATTATTTCGTCATCAATTGCGACAACCTTGAATGTAATTCAGGTAATCATATATTCCAACTTGTTGACAAAGGTAGCAGTACTGTATTGGCAAAAATCAAGTTGCCATCAACAGATTAACCACCAATAAATGACATCTCGACCTTATGGTCGACCATTTCTCCACGGTTTTGAGAATAAGCATCATCTCTCTTCGACCAGATACTTCTCACGGCTTCTCCGATTTGCTCTTTGCTAGCATCCATCCTGATTAGCGATTTTAGGTCGTTACCTTTTGATGCGAATAGGCATGTGTATAGTGAGCCATCAGCACTTATTCTTGCACGATTACAATCGCCACAGAATGGCTTGGACACACTTTCAATGAAACCTAATTCCTGGCTTCCGCGTATGTATCGATTTGCAACCTCTCCGACATGGTTGGCTTTTATCGGTCTGAGATTGTCTAACATTTCTCTCATCATTTCACCTGTGATTACTTCATCATTATTCCATGAATTAGTTTCGCCTACATCCATGAATTCGATGTAGCGAACCACCACATCACTTCCAACAAATCTCTCAGCAACCTTTTCGACAGAATGCTCGTTAAATCCTGCTCGAATAACAGTGTTTACTTTGACTGATAGCCCTGCCATTCTTGCTGCTTCAATTCCTCGCAGCACGGTTTCGGGTGTCTGGTTTGTGTCACCCATCGCTTGGAAAGTTTCTACATCCAAAGCATCCAATGAAACCGTAACACGGTCAAGACCGGCATCTGCTAAATCTTGGGCAAATTTCTCTAGCAAAATTCCATTTGTAGTCATAGCTATATCAAGTTCTTTTGGCAGCATTTCGATGAAAGAACAAACGTCTCTGCGCAATAGCGGTTCTCCGCCAGTTAATCTAACCTTAACAAGCCCTAATGGGATTAGAGATTCTACGATTGTAGTCAGTTCTTCATAGGATAGAATTTCTTCCTTCGCGAGGAATTCATGTGAACTAAAATGTTCTCTAGGCATGCAATATCTACAACGCATATTGCAACGGTCAGTCAACGAGATCCGTAAGTCTCGCAGAGGACGATTGCGAATATCGGTGACCATATTGTGTGCTATGGCAAAGACGCACTTCAATATGCTCATTGGATGGCTTCTTGAATTAGTGCTGAATGGAGGTGCCAATGAGGGAGCCTTCTATGCGTGGACATGCCGTAAATTACGGCGACAAGTGTTTGCTTGATATTAGGCCGAGCACGCTTTCTGGCAAGTTGAAATTGCCACCTTCGAAGAGCCATGCTATGCGTTGGTTAACCCTTGCGAGCATGGATAGAAGTCCTACTCGTATTGCGATGTGGGAAATAGGTGAAGATGTACAGGCTCTTATCGATTGTTTTGTCCATATGGGGATTGGCTGGGACGGCCATGTACTAGTAGGAAGAGAACTGAATCCTCCACTAGAAAAATTGGATTGTAAGAATAGTGGAACAGCGCTTAGATTTTTGATAGCACAATCTGCAACATGTGATTTCCCGATTGTCCTAGATGGCGATGCAAGCCTACGTGTAAGAAGTTCCTTACCTTTGGTTGAGTCATTAGGTATTAATGCGCACAGTGAATCGTCTGATTGTGAATATCCTCTAGTTTTGCAAGGTCCATTTTCTAGGAAATCTGTGGAAATAGATGTTTCAAAAACATCACAATACCATTCGGCATTGATGCTGATGGCACCTCGAACAAATGGATTTCAAATATTTACTAATGGCGAAGCAGTGTCACGAAATCATTCTGTTTTAACTTGGGAGTTGTGCCAAAAAACCGGTGCAAAAACCCCTGGTACTCCATGGGATGTATCCTGCCCTGATGTTGTGATTCCTCCTGACCCGTCAATGATGTCATTCGCTAAACTGGCTGGCTTAGGGGTTGAGAATATACCAAGTGATTCAGATTCGATTGGGCATATTCTAGAAAATCTCGACTTGAGAGATTCAAATGATCTAATCACTCCAATGGCAGCTTGGCTGGCTTTAGGCCAAGGAGGAACAATCACTGGTGCCAAACATGCCGCATACAAGGAATCTAATCGAATTACTAAGACTGCAGAATTACTGACTAGATTTGGGATTGAATCTACGATTACCGAAGACGGGCTTACCGTCTCTGGTGGACAAAAACCTAGCAGGCCAGAAGGCATCATCGAAACCTATGGTGATCATCGTATTCAGATGACTGCTATTCTTCTAGCATCAATTTGCGGAGGAGTCATCGAGGGTGCAGAACTACACAATGTGGCATGGCCCTCATTTGTCGAACAGTTATGCGAATGTGGATTGCAGGTTGAAAATCAGCCATGACGCCCGAAATGATGGTCAAGAGCATTTAGTGGAATTCGCATTGCTGTGGGTCGTCCATGAACGCAAGCCCAAGGGTTTGGTATTCTACGCATATCATCAAGCAATCTTCTCATTTGTGAAAGATTCAGTTTTTCATTTGCCTTCACAGCACCTCGACAAGCATTGAGGAAAGCGAGATGGTCTTTACGCTGCTCAACGGTTTCTAGAGGTGCACCATCTTCGCTCATGTCCAATAGGATATCGTGAATGAATGGCTCTAGTTCACCTGCCGATAGCAATGCAGGTGCACTATTTATAGAATATCCGCCAGCCTTTTTCTCGATGATGAATCCCATATTTGTAAGGTCGTCAATCCTTGCTTCAAGTCTCGCAATTTGTCTTGCATCTAAATCGAGAGGGACATCAGAAATTCTTTCTTGGGCTTGCCATAGACTTTCATCGTGCCTCAATCTTTCATATCGTACTCTTTCATGGAGTGCGTGTTGATCAATAAGCAACAATTCTTCATCCGCTTGGACCAAAATGTATGAATCAGCAAATTGAGCAAGAGGTTCCATTGCTGGTAAATCGTTAATCACAGGGCCAAGAGGCTCCGTATTGTCAATCTCCTCGGCATCATGGCCAGCATGTCTGTGTAATTCTCTTTCACCAATAGAAAGTGCAGGAGCAATGGCTTCAAGACCAGTGATTGTGGTTTGCGAAGACTCAGATGTTGAGATTGGTCGAGGTTTTTCCTTTTGCTTTAATTCAACAGGTTTTTCTCCAGAAAGTGAAATTTGTGCGGTTTGTGCCCATGCAGGTTTCTCGACTATTCTTCTTTCTTCCGTTTGTGGAGCTAATGAAGTGATTCCGGTAATCCCACCACTGGATTCTGGTTCAGTAGGTGTTGATTCAAGAGTATATGCGATTGAACGCTCAAGTCTCTCTAACACTCGCCAAGAGTTGCGCAGTCTAACTTCTCTTTTTGTGGGATGTACATTGACATCGACCTCATCGTGTGGTAATTCAAGCAACAATACCGCAACAGGGTGCCTTCCTTGCATTAATCGTGTGCGGTAACCTCTGCGAATCGATTGTAGGAATGGTTGTGCAGCAACCGGTCTTCCATTGATTAGGACATGAATATCATCGCCTTTACCTCTAGTGATATCGGGGGTAGATATCCAGCCAGTCCACACTTCTTCCCCAGGTGCATCTGCATCACTTGGAGGGAAGGCTATTTCGATCATCTTTCCTGCTTGTCGCCCCAATACATCGTACAAGCGATCTTCCATCTGGTCAACAGCAGGAACTTCGAGAATGACTTTTTCATCACTTGTTAATCTAAATCCGACTTCAGGATGGCTGATTGCGTGAGAGACTACCACATCGACGATTTTGCTGGTTTCTGTAGCTGGTCTGCGTTGGAATGCAAGTCTAGCAGGCTGGTTAGCAAAAATTTGTGAGACTTCTATCGAAGTCCCTTCTGCTATTCCTGCAGGCTCAATATTGCCTTTATTGCCATTATTCATTACGATGCTTCTTCCCTCTGATTGTGCAGGTCTACTAGAAATCGAGAGTTTGCTCACCATTCCAATACTAGCAAGCGCTTCTCCTCTGAATCCAAGAGTACCAATTGCAGCGAGGTCTTCTTCACTGGCTAATTTGCTGGTTGCATGTCTATCGAGGGAGAGAGGCAAATCCTCTTCGTGGATTCCAGATCCATCATCTGTAATCCTCATTAAATCAAATCCACCGCGTTCGATTTCAATCGTAATCCTAGTAGAACCAGCGTCTATTGAATTCTCAATCAATTCCTTTACGACTTGTGCTGGCCTCTCTACAACCTCTCCTGCAGCGATATGACCTATCGTTCGCTCATCGAGTTGTTTGATTCTGGAAGGATCACTCATTGCTCTTCCTCCATGATTTTCAACAATTCATACAGGGCATCTTGAGCCTGTCGCGGGCTCATTGTATCTGGATCGATATTTGCTATTGCTTGCTTTAGCGCTTCACCTAAAGCATCCTTCTCAACTCTGATTTGTGGCTGTCCAACGAACCCTAACAGAGACGATTGACCTACACCGCGTGCAGTAGGAGCGCCCTTTTCTCCTGCTTTTGCACCGTGCGCTTGCTGTTCCAAGAATCCAAGTAAGTCACTAGATCGTTCTACCACATGGCGTGGTAGGCCTGCTAATGCAGCAACCTGCACACCATATGAATCATCACAAGGCCCATCTGCAACGGTATGAAGGAATTTCAACTCACCATCCGCTTCTGCTACCTGAACATGTACATTGACCAAACCTTCAGCATCACCCTCTAGTCCAATCAATTGATGATAATGGGTTGCAAATAGAGTTCTTGCTCCAATTCTCGTACAGATATCTTCGGTTACCGACCAAGCGATTGATAGCCCGTCAAAGGTAGAGGTACCTCTTCCAATTTCATCCAACAGAATCAGAGATTTTTCAGTTGCACGTTTCAGAATATGTGCAACTTCCATCATCTCCATCATGAATGTAGACCGGCCCCTGCGAATGTCATCTGAGGCACCAACTCTGGTAAAAATTCGGTCTACTAAACCAATTTGCGCGCTGCTAGCGGGAACGAAAGACCCTGCTTGAGCTAAAACCGATAGTAGCGCAGCACATCTAAGATGTGTTGATTTACCACCCATATTGGGCCCTGTAATCAACAAGAATCTACGCTTACGGTCTAAGCGAATATCATTTGGCACAAATCCACTCTGTACTTCTAGTACTGGATGGCGCAGTCCTTTGGCGACCAATCTTTCATCTTCGTGAATTGCGGGTCTTGTCCAAGATCTATTTCTCGCAACTTCTGCAAAGCATTGCAGAACATCGATTTGGGCTACATGAGAACTAATCATACCTAAAGTTCGAGACTTTTCACAGCATCTATCTCGCAAATCTCTGAACATATCGTATTCCATTGCATTTGCTTTGGAAGCCGCGGTCACAAGTTTGTCTTCCCATTCAACTAATTCTTCAGTAACATAACGACTACCATTAGTCATCTGTTGTCTTCTATTCCATTCTTCTGGAACCTTGTCAAGATGGGTTTTTGTGACTTCAATATACCATCCAATTTGCCTATTGTGCCGAACTTTCAACGAGGGTATTTTCAATCTGGACCGCTCTTTTAGTTCTAGGTCTTTGAACCACTTGTGTCCAATTGCTGCAGCCGTTCTCAACTCATCGAGTTTAGTGTCAATTCCTTCTCGAATTAGACCACCATCCCTTAGAGAGAGGGGCTGTAAATCATTCAAATTCGCCTGAATATCAATTCTCATCATTTCTAGAATATCCAAATTCTCAGCCAATTTGTTTAGCAAAGGGTCGTCTACTTCCAAACACAGTGACTTGAGTCGAGGCATTCTCTCCAATGCTAGGCCAATTGCAACTAAGTCACGCCCTCCTGAGCGATTGTAGGACAACTGGGTGGCCAATCGCTCCATATCTCTTAACCCCTTGAGATTGTTACGCAAATCATCCAATCGCCTTGAGGATCTAGCAAGAGAAGCAACAGCATCTTGTCTTTCTTCGATTTCTTCCTTGATAGCTAATGGCCTTAGCAACCATTGTTTCAAAGTCCTGCGGCCCATAGATGTGCGACATTTGTCGATAGCACCCAATAGTGAACCTTCCTTTTCTCCAGACAGAGTTTGTGTCAGTTCAAGATTACGAAGTGTAGTTTGGTCAAGAATCATATTTCCTTCTGGACGCATTATCTCAACCTCTCTAAAGTCGATTGAATCTACGATATGCATCGCTGCAAGATAATCAGCGGCTAGCCCCGCAGCATCCATTGCTAAAGGAGAATCATCAAGGTCTATGTGGCCCAAGTCAGCCACCTCAAGGATGCTTTTCAGCGCATCTTGTCCTTTCCTTCGTGAAGAATTGTGTTGAGAAAGTGTGATGCCATCGAGTTGAGATATTACTTTCCTGACCTCTTCCCTATCTGCATCTCTTGGGGAGAAAATCAATTCTTTTGGGTTGCTGCGAAGCAAATCATCAAGAAGTCTAGACCATCTTTCATCCCCATGATGTTCCATCGTCCAAACATGTCCTGTAGAAGCATCTAGGATTGCAAGCCCAACACCATCTGCCTTGATTGAGATTGCAGCAAGACCTGCAACTTCGTCGGTTCCAATCAGGCTTTCTTCATACAGTGAACCAGGTGTGTATATCCTAGTGACGATTCTTTCGAGCAATTTCGCGCCTTCTCGTAATTCCTCTTCTTGTTCCGCCACACATACCTTGTGGCCAGCTTGTAACATCTGTCTGAGATTGTCTTCCAATGCATGCCATGGGAATCCAGCCATTGGAATAGGTTCAGCCGCTTTTTTGTCTCTGCTTGTCAAAGCCAAGCCTAATACTTCTGAAGCGAGCACTGCATCCTCATGAAACTGCTCATAAAAGTCTCCCATGCGGAAAAACAGGACAGAATCTGGATGTTCTGCTTTGATGTCCATATATTGGTCCATCATTCCTCTCTTCGCCATCGGGACACATCCATTGCTTGCGCTAGAGTGTCGCCACCATGACGGGGGTTCGTAAATGATGCCCTTATCTTGTAACTCATTCCTACGGAATGACTAGTAATTTCTCAGAATACTTCGCCTTTACGAACGGCTTCGAAAATATTCCATCCCATTATCGAAATAATTAGAATTGAAACTAGAATAAAACCAAGATCAAGGATTCCTCGCAGGCTAGTAAATGAACTTCTAGCATTACTATCTATAGAAATCGCAGAAGGATTGTCTGAATAATCAGACCCATGGACAGATATCAATCCATCATCATCACATACGGCATATGTTGGAAGAATCTTCATCGGCTCAGGTAATTTTTCAATGCTAAATTCACCATCAGAGATGATTGCTACAGTAGTAGAACCAATTCCTCCAAATAGCCACACATCACCATTATTGTCCCCTACCGCAGCATAACTTGACATTCCAAGTGACTCGACCTTTCCATCCTCTATCGATATTGAATCAGCGGTACCAGTTGCGATGAATCCATTATCTGTAGCGAAGATACCATGGATTACTCCTTCATTGCCCATATGGATGATTTCAATTGACGGGGCATTGGTTCCATCCCAAGTCACTGAAAGGACCAATTCAAACATTGGCGGAGAGGTTGGATTTGAGCCAAGCCAGTTTGCAGGTGCTTGCCAGGATCCTCCAACTAGCCAACCATCTTCATTAGGAGTAATGACATCAAGATGCATTATTCCTTCGTGTTGAGAAAGTACGGGTTGTGGATTGTTTTCACCGTACCAAATTGCAGCTAATGAGTCACTAGTTCCATCTTGAACCACCATAAGCAATGCCAATCCATTTCCTGATACTTGTGTGGCAGTGATGTTTTCTCCAATGTCAAATTGACACCATTCCTGATCACAATCTGGACTACCATCTCCGATGAAACCGAGCATGCCTTCCGTGCCTAGGCATGCTAGGGTCACTTCACCATACTCGACTAGGCAGGTGGCGTACTGTGCGTTATTTTCCATATCATTATGAGAAATCCTAATTCCCTCATTTGTTTGGTACAGAATCGAATCACCTGCCGAATCTAAGATAATGCCATCTACATCTAATGTGCTTCCGTCATGAACTCCTGATAATTCACTGGACCAATCGATTAACACAGCGCCAATAATTACTATGACGCTAAATGCCGCGAACGACAACCACTGATGTTCAGATTCCTCTTCAAGGAGCCTACGCCAACCTGACATTGCCACCTCCTAAGAGAGTCTCGCCCATGACCTTTCCCCTACGGGGACTTGTTGTATTTGCATCGGTATGGTCATAAAGGGAGGGTGGGTCGCAAACTCGCCCGGAGGTATCAAGCATGGCACGTAAGCCCGCAAAGATGTACCGCAGACTCAAAGGTCCTGCATATACCCGACGCAAGTATATCGGTGGTGTTCCAAACAACCGTATTCTAAATTTCTACGCTGGCAATCGCCGTGCTGCGGAAACAGGAGAATTCCTAATGGAACTAAATCTCTTCGCTGATGAATCTTGTCAGATCAGACACACTGCTCTAGAAGCAGCCCGTGTTATTTCTAACGCTACCATCAGGAATGCCGCTGGTGCAATGAATTACGCTCTACGTATTCACACCTACCCACATCATGTTCTACGTGAGAACAAGCAGGCTACTGGTGCTGGTGCAGACCGTGTTTCTCAAGGAATGCGCTGTGCATTCGGAAAGAATGTAGGTACTGCTGCTAGAGTAAAGCGCGGACAACGTGTCATCTCCTTACAATTCACTCCTGAACACTATTTGGTTGCAAAGGACGCTCTTCGTAAGGCTAGTATGAAGTTCCCTACTCCATGCACAACCAAGTTGATACGTGGCCACGAGCACATCAAGGGACTTGTTTGAAACTCTCTTGCCATTGGCAAGATGATTGTTCATTGCTAAATGGCACTCTAATGCCATAACTACCGGCTGATTCATGAACATTGTATTCAACGACTAACAAGAGGGGATTGATTTGCGCATAGCAGTTCTGAAGGAAGACAATTGTCAACCGAAGAAGTGCATGGATGAATGCATGGTATTCTGTCCTCCAGTTAGAAATGGCCAAGAATGCGTGGTGATGGACGAATCAACTGGCAAACCACACATTTCTGAATCACTTTGTATCGGATGTGGAATTTGTGTAAACAAATGTCCGCATGATGCACTAATTATTACCCAATTACCTTCTGAATTAGAGAAAGATATGATTCATAGATATTCGCTCAATGGTTTCAGGTTATTCAGACTTCCAACACCTTCCAAGGAATCTGTCGTTGGGATTCTTGGCCCTAACGGAATGGGTAAATCAACAGCATTCAACATACTAAGTGGCTCAATAATACCAAATTTAGGGGATTTTGAAGCGGATGAAGTTTGGTGGGAAGATGTAATCACAAGTCTTCCCCGGGGCGAGTTGAGGGATTTCTTAATCGATGTCAGTAAATCTGACATTACAGTTGCACTAAAGCCACAATATGTTGACCATATTCCAAAAGCGGTTGAAGGTAAAGTAGGGCAGTTGCTCTCTTCGGTTGATGAAAAAGGCATCTATGAAGAGATGGTTGAAAAACTTGGAATCGACCACCTTCTCGAAAGAAATCTTGACCAGTTATCCGGAGGAGAACTGCAAAGGGTTGCAATTTGTGCAACACTGCTAAAGGATGCAGATGTGTATTTCTTTGATGAGCCATCATCATATCTAGATATTCATGAGCGTATGCGCATAGTAAAAATCATCCAAGAATTGTCTGAAAAATCTAGAGTCATCGTAATCGAGCACGATTTAGCGGTTCTAGATGTGCTGGCTGATTTGATTCACATAGTCTACGGCAAAAAGGGAGCATTTGGAATTTTCACTCCAGCTCGCTCCACAAGACAAGCAATCAATGCCTATCTCGATGGTTTCCTAGTGGAACAAAACGTCAGGATTCGAGACAAACCAATCAAATTCCAAACCCACACCGACCGTTCAAATGAATTGGGAAGTACCGTTGTAGAGTGGGGAGGAATTGAGAAGAAATTAGGTGATTTCAATCTCAAGACCGGTGAAGGAAAGGTACACCAGGCGGAAGTTGTAGGTGTAGTAGGACCTAATGGAACTGGCAAATCGACGATGATCAAAATTCTAGCAGGAGAACATGAGTATGATGGAGGATGGGTAACGGCCGATGCTTCAATCTCTTACAAACCACAGCACATTGACATCGATTTGGATTGCACAGTTCAGACTTGGTTAGATGCTGAAGTTGGACCCAAATGGCGAAGTGGAGAATACAATGTCAATGTAATTCGTGCAATGGGTGTGGATGAATTACTGGCTAAGCAAGTAAACAACCTTTCTGGAGGAGAAGCACAAGCTGTTGCAATTGCAATTTGCTTAGGTAGAGAAGCAGATCTGTATCTTCTTGATGAGCCAAGTGCGCACCTTGATGCGAATGCACGAATGGAAGTTGCTAAAGCGATTAGAAGAACCATGGAGTCAAATGAAAAAGCAGCATTTGTAATCGACCATGACGTATATTTCATTGATATTGTATCCGATTCATTACTTGTTTTCGAAGGCGAGGGGGGAAAGCAAGGTATGGCAGAAGGCCCATTCAAATTACGAACTGGAATGAACCGCTTCCTCAAAGGAGTGGATGTTACTTTCAGAAGAGATCACGATTCAAAACGACCTAGAATCAACAAGGAAGCGAGCCGTAAAGATAGAGAGCAGCGCGTAAAAGGCGATTACTACTCATTCGACTCTTGAGGTGTGTAAATGCCAGCACAGATTCCACCCGAAGCCCAATCAATCGGTAGAGCAAGGGGAAGATTATCTGCATCTTCACTCACAACATTTCGCCGCTGTCAAAAACAGTGGTTCCTGAATTATAGAATTGGATTGCGGAGCCCTCTTTCACCTCATCAGGTGATGGGGATTGAAGTGGAGGATGCTTTCTGTTCAATATTGATGCACAGGGCTCCACAAGTCGATTCATTAGAGGGATTGAGAGATTGGTTACATGGATTGGTCGAGGAGCATGCTAACAAAGCGATTAAGGGTGGAAAATCCACTTTCGAGGGTGCGATGTGGAACGATGGTGATTTCGATGAGTATTTCGATGTCGAAGCAGTTTCACAGATGCTGAAGAATGGAATTTCATTACAGTTAGAGGAAGTCAAAGCATGTTTTGAGGCTGGTGGCGGCATTCAAGAGTTTGAAATCCCCGCTCCTTGTTGGAGTACACCGCCTCATTTCACTCAGCCTGAGAAGGCGAATAGTATGATTGCTTGGAAGGATGAACCACATCAATTTAGTGATGAAATCACTTGGCAAGATGCTTGGGAGATTGCTCGACCTTGGGTTAAAGACCCGAGAAATCCAGAGCCTCAAAGGATGTATCACTCCGACAAATGGGCAGCAGGAGAATGTGATTTAGTCCTACGTTGGGACGGGAGGATTCGCATAATTGATATCAAGATGGGAGATGGTGAAGGGAAATTCGCCTCTTCACTTCCCGACCAACTCAATTTTTATGCATGGCTTTGGAATGAAACTCACACTTCAACTTGTGAAGGCTTAGAGGGATGGTACCTTACCAACGGTCTGCGCAAGATTGTCGAGGTAAGTCCACTGTCAACAGATGAATACAGAGCGATTCACGATGAGATGAAGGCTTGGAGTACCGACAATACATTCCCACTCACTTCTCCTTGTGACGGAGAAGCTGGAGGATGCCATTGGTGCTCAACCTCTAAAGTTCAATATGATGCTCCAGAGGTTTCTTCACCTTGTGAGCCACTTTCATCTATCCCTTCAAGAGTCAATGTCAAAGGAAGATTACAAGGTTCATGGGGCCCACTTCCAAATCATTACGGAGAATTGGTCCTAGGTGCAATGATTCAAGCAGGAGACAAGATGGTGACACTCGAAGAAAGCCAGCCAAATGCATATCCAGATATGCATGATTCACCCCAAGATGAAGTTGTAATCACTGGCGCTTTACCGGGAGTATGGAGAGGGCAACCTCGCCTTTATCTCGACCATAATTCTTCTATTGAAACCGATTCTGATGCCGAGTTAACTCGCATGGGCATGTTACGCACCAAGGCTAATGTTGAAGGCGTTGTACTATCTTGTTCTAAGCGCGATGGAAAGAGAGCCGATGGGCGCCCATGGTCGATGTTATCATTCCATCTTTGGGACGGGCAACAAGTAGCTGAAGTTGTAGCATTTGGTTCAGCAATTAATGGAACAATGCTTTCAATAAGGCCTGGAATGGTTGTCAAATTGATTTCTGCTGAGTTAGGTTGGAGAGAAGGATTGGTCCAATTACGCATTGATTCCCGATCGACAAGAACCGAAATCAAATCGAAGCCTTGAATAGACTCCATGACGGGCTTGCAGAGTCATGCCAGTGCGAAGTGCAGACCCCGAGACCGATGACATCGGTCGTTTCAACAGGCTTTCAGCCTCACAGGCTAACACTTGGGACGACTGTCCGCGTCTTTGGTGGTATCAAAGTAAGATGCGATTGAAATTCCCGCAAACCCCTCCGCTATTCTTGGGTAGAGCAGTTGAGGAATGTGTCTGTAGGGTTTTGATGGAATCTCCAGGTCTAGTTTTTGCAACGGCACCTTTGGATGTAATGTCGAATGGCGCAGATAATTTGCTTCCATTATTCGATGATGAATTACCTACAGATTTCATGAGTTGGTGTGAGTCAAGAGTTGATGCCCATTGGCCAAAAATTAGTGACAATATGCATGCTGAGTGGTCAAAAGATGCTCGTAAGGCAGGTAATTGGCATGATTATTCAATGGAAGTGTATCGAGACATGTGTGTTACTGCATTACAAATGCACATGGACGAGGTCACCGAGTGCAAAAATACGGTTGATGAATCTGAATTGTCAAATTGGCGCAGTGGAAACCGCCATGATATTCCTGCGCCTGATGGCCGAGAAAAGACAGGCACCCACCCATTAGCAAGAAGTGGAGAATGCACGATGGTAGAAGCATGGGAGATAGCAAGACCATGGTTTGTTGATCCAGATGCTCCACAGTTTTCTCTCAATGCAGTACATCCTGAGCATTGGTTCCAAGGAGAATACGATCTCGTCTATCGTCACTGCGGAAAAACCAGAATAATGGATTTGAAAGCTAGTCGAGGTGGCGGTGATAGAAGTGGAAATTACATTGAGCAATTGCGAATTTATGCAATGCTGTGGTCAATTACTCATAATGGAGAAATTCCAGATAGCCTCGAAGTTTGGTATCTTGGTGTAAGCGTTAGGAAGAGTATCGAAGTTCCTTCTGCAAATGAGATTACTAGTCTTGAAGAAAAACTTCACGATTTGTGGTATGAAATCAAAGGCACCGACGTTACGATGGAAGATTGCCCTCCAATCCCTCGCCCATTGAGAGGATATAGTGAAGGAGGCCTCAAGAGTGACGACCCCGAAGAATCACGATGTTCTACTTGTGATTGGGCTGGCCTGTGCCCTAATGGCACTGGAGATGATGATTTGCCTAATGGTGGAGTTCACCAGCCACAAGGTGACCTCAAGGTCTACGACCTAACTCCATTTAGCGAATTGGTTCCAAGAGCAAACATTTTTTGTGAGGTTTTCAGTGTGACAAGCATACCTGACAAAGCCCCGAATATTACAATCGAAAAAGAGGGCGGATTCGCTTTTGTTCGAATTATTGCTGAAGAAAGTGAAGGAGTACTTACTTATCCAGAAAATATGCAGAAAGGCGACACTGTACGCCTTATCGGAGTTGTTCCTTCCACTAATTGGAAAGGCGAATTGCAACTCAAAGTCGACCCTCATGCCCGAATAGAAAAAGCAGATCAAAGCGAGGAAGGAGACATTGGATTATTCGATTTCAGAGCGAGATGGAATGTTGCAGGAAGAGTCGCATATACAACTTACAAATCGGGCATTGGTAAGAATGGTAAGCCATGGTCTCGTAAAGGCCTGGTAATGTTAGACGGAACTAGCAGAATCGCGGTAGAAGGCTGGGATAATGCTTGGCCAAGCATCTACAATACTCTCAAGCAAGGTGATGAGATTGCAGTACTCAATGTCTCACTCGATGCTTGGGCAATAGACGTCAAAGCAAACTTGGAGAATGGAAGTACAATCCACATTATCTCAAGAGCCGAATGACGGGTGAGAGATTATTAGCAATATCCAAGTTCGTCATTCTATGGCCAAGGATTCCGGACAGCAAGAATTGCCATTTTTTCAATCACTTGCTGCTGGAGGAATCGGTGCAGTTAAAATCGATAAGTGGAAAGCTGCAAAATATGGTTTCGGATTAATTGTAATATTTTCCATCATCATTGCACTGAACTCAAATTCGTGGTATTCATGGACAATTGACGAAGATCCTAATGTAGGAATTAACTTTGGTTTAGATGAGCTTGAAATAGTTCAACCTTATACAGAAGATGATATTGAACAAAATATGAAAATTGATTATTCAAAATGTTATGATGAAATGGAAGTTATATTCAATTGTGAAGAAATGTCATCAAGTGGAGTGGTGATTAAATTATCACTTTGGTTGTCACTGTTGTCTCTATCTGCTCTAGTAATAATTTCAACTTGTAGAGGTTTTGGGAAATTGGATAACGATTTCTTTAACGAACATTTTGAAAATATTGAAAAAATTGGATTTGCTTTGTCTTCATTGATAATTATTGTTGGATTACTACTTTATGCGTTAATGGTACCTTCTCCTTCATCTTATATCGAATCAGACTTAGAATCATCTAGTCTTGGTTTGACATGGTGGATGATGTTTTTCTTGTCATCTGCATTCACTGCAATTGTGTTCAACAAACAAGTGATGCTACTAATTGAGACTGTGACTGAGAAATTAAACAAAGATCACAAAAAATCGTCTTAATTTTCCTGTGGTTCATAGAACCAACGACTTAGGCCAAGCATGTCCGAAGAGGCAGGCAAAAAATGTCCTGTTTGTGACTTTTCGCAGTTTTTACGCGGTGTTAATATAGGTCGAGGAATACTACTATTATTATGGATGAAGAAGAAAAAAGTGCAGAGAAGTTCATGATGACACATGTGGAAGCTGTTGCAAACCATGCATTTGGCAAAGACTTAATCTCGGTTCAAAGACATGCAGATTTGCCAGTTTATATGGTGTATGTGCAGTTGACAAGTTCACTAGGAAAGTTGATTGAATTTGATTGGATTGAGTATAGTCGTTCACAAAATTTCAGTGCGAAAGATTTCATAGGCGGAACTGGAGATCAATTGATTGATTATTTGATCAATTTTCATACTAGAGATGGTCAACTATAGGCGCCGAGAGGGAGATTTGAACTCCCGCGTCCAGGGGACAGTGGATTTCGAATCCACCGCAATACCGGGCTATGCGATCT
>CAZEXE010000002.1:58634-68894 GCA_964516645.1 uncultured Candidatus Poseidoniales archaeon | reverse complement strand
ACCGGTGCATTGATGTCCCCCCACCCGTAGGGTGGGTACATGCAGGAGTTGAGTGGTTACATACGCTATCGATTCCGCAGTGAAGACGATGATGTCGATGTCTTGCTTGAAGGCGAAGCGGATTGGGTTCGAGGCATCGTTGCCGAGTTAGGATTACGTAAAGTTGGATGGGCAATGCCGATGGCAGTTGACAGCACGAATCTATCAAATTCAGGATTTGCAGTTGAGTCTGCCGAGCCTTCGGGTAAGCCTAAGGATATGGGTCCAGAACCGGACCCTTCGCGAATTCCAGTGGTAAGAAGGCCAATTGGTGAACTAGATTTAGCAGCCAAATTGGCCGAAGCTGGATTGGAAGAACCTCAACGGCCGAGCGCTGATGAGTTGAGAGAACAATTGCAAGAAATCGATGAACCACATCCTGTTCAAGGTCCGATGGTCAAAGATCCAATGGCAGAATCTTGGCTGAAGGAATTACTTCGAATTGTGGTTAGAAATCATGGGGTGACCGCGATTTCAACCGAAACTATCGCTCTTGCAGCTAGCGATTATTTGGGCGATAGAGAAGGTATCGAACTAGAATTATTCTTGGAAGGAATGTTCAGAGCAGGGAAGATTGTCAAAGTTCATGGCGGAACCATCACAGGTTGGGGACCATCTCCAACTTGGTTAGCCTCTGGATTGTAATAAAAGCACAATATTCGTGTTTTGAGAAAAACGTGTTACTGCACTCCATTTTTTTATTTTCGTTTCAGACATTATTCCAAAGGAATTAAAGTGGTAGTTAGATTCCGCAGAAACGAGTGATGATGATGCTTTGGAAGAGTATGAATGAGGAAGGGCGCGGAAGAGCGATATTCCTCGTCCTAGTGATGTTACTTTCAACGACCGCCGCAAACCTTGTGTCTGCTTCGACTTCAAGGACCTATACGACCGACACCGACCCTGTCGATGTTGCGTTAGGCGATTTCGATTGTGACGGCGATTTAGATATTGTAACAGCAAATGACCGCAGTACGAAAATTTCAGTATTGTGGAATGAAAATGGACATTTCCAGAAGCGTTCCGATATTTGGACTTCTGCAAACCCTAATCAAGATGCTGACTTCGAAGATCACTCTAACACTCAGCAAGTCGAAGTAGGCGAATTCACTGGTGACAATGCGATTGACATCGTTATCTATGCACGTAACCGACCTTTGCGCCAAGATGCGTCTGGTGCAATTGTTGTTGACAAGCCAGGTAACGTAACCGTCATCGAGAATGATGGATGCAGCGAAGATACTTTCACCATTGGAGAACAATTCGATGTAGTTTGGATGTGGGACCTCGCAGTAGCTGATTTGGACAAGGATGGCAACGATGACATAGTCACTCTAGAATTGCTTGCCGACTTGAAGAATCAGCGTGCAGTTACCTACAGAGGCCCAATTACTTCATCTACACAGGGTCAAATTACCAGTCTTGGGGACTCTACTCAAAATTCGTATAGAGATTTAGAATTGGGAGATTGGGGTGAACCTAGTCAGACTGGACTTTCAGGCAGTTGTGACGATAACGATATGTGGCTAGTTCGTTCTGAAGGAGTAGATTATCTTACAGGCGCTGCTACGAACCCTGGAAAGTCTGACAATATTACAGTTCTAGAATTCGATTGTCAAACAAACTCTTTCCCAGCAACCTTCACTTGGACTACAGCTGGAGGACAGGTTGGAACTGGTAGTTCACTGCACGTGCACGCACTTGGCCCAGAGTTTGGTGGATTTGACATCGGAGATATCGATGAAGATGGAATCATCGACGTAGTAGCAATAAACGATGGAAACACAGAGAATGTAAGTTATGCTACGATTACTCAATCGACTCATACCTTTGCCCAAACAAAGACTGTCTACTTTGGTCCATACATTGCATGGGAAGTAACTGTAGGTGAATTGAATGGCGATGGAGAACCAGATTTCGTTCACGCTGGAAAATTCAAGCAATCCAATGCAACATCATCTACTGGTGATTCTACTACCAGTTATTATCTGAATCTACCAACGAGCGTTCAGGTTACTTTGTCCAATGGTAATGGAGGACACATGAATCCATTGGAGTACTTTGGTGCAATGAGGCCAACAACTGTTGCTATCGGACAAGTTATCGGTGGACCAAACAGTGCTCCTGACTTGGTTATTGGCCACGGTGCCTACGACCAATTTACTTGGGACGACAACTTTGGCTGGGATGGATCTTACGACAGAATCGTAGTTATTGAGATGGATAACAAAGATCTCGCTGTTTCAAGTATTGATATTTCTCCAACCGATGTGTATGTCGGTGCACTTGGAGAAGGAACTCGTGAAGTCGAGGTCACAGTAACCAACACTGGAATGGATATTCTAAACGGCCAAGCAACCCTTGATGTAGAAATCAAGGAAGTTGATGAGGCGTCTTCAACCAACATCACAGTCTATGCAATGGATTGGGATAACCCTGAGGTTAAAACTGGATGTGGAACAGGATGTACTTGGACTACAGAAGCATACTATGGCGTAAACCACTGGCACGAGGAAGTAGCTGCAAACAGTACAGTTGGACACACTACAGGAAACAATGCAGCGAGTGAGGCTGCAAATGCTAACAATCCAACTGACTTCATGTGGTCTGGCATGATGAAGACCAACTCCAGTGGCGACACTTGGTCTGGATATGAGCCAAACTGGGACGAAGGTTTGGTCTTGAACGATATTGATCTAACAGGTGCAGACCGTGCTTGGATGAGCATTGAATTATTCAGGCACCTTGGTTTATCTGATCTCTACACCCAGGATGCAAACGGATTCGTTCTAGCAGAAGTTTGGGACGATTCAGCAATGATTGAAGTCTTTTCAGAAGATGTTGGATGGGTAGTAATTTCTTGTCCTAATTCTGCTTACTTCGCTAATCAATGTGCATCCGGTTCAAGTTACTGGGGTGGATATGACAATGGTAGACTTGAGAACGAGGCAAACACAGGCTTCGATGCTGCGATTTACAGATACGGTGGAGCAATCCCTGGTACTCAATACGGATGGGGCAACTTCACTGAAGAAGACTTGGGGGCATTCGATCTGTCTCGTTTCGCAGGTGAAACTGTTGACATCAGATTCCGTTTCAAATCAGGTTGGGAAGGTTCACTCGGATCCAACGAATCACGGTGGTCTGGAAGAGACGGATTCGCAATCGACAATGTAACAATTTGGAAACAGAATACTGCATTCACATCCAATGTACAGAATCAACAATCAAACATTAACATGAACAACTTAGCGCCTAATGAGGATTACACAACCGCAATCTCCGCTGATTTCGTTAATGGAACCACATACCGTATTTCTGCGGTATTGAACTATGGTCAGGATGAGCAGCCTGCCAATGATGAAATCGTTGGATACATTACTGCATTCAATCTGTTTGATCCAGCGATAATGGAAATATCTTCATTCAAACCTGGAGGATTGTATGCTGAAGGAAACTTCCCAATCAATGTCAAGGTTGAACACCTCGGAAATACCAATGTAACATTCGATGTGGAAGCGAAGGTCTACAGCGCACTACCAACCGATGTTTACTGCGGCTCTCCACTAGTTGTTTGTGAGGAAGGATTCGAAGGCGGCTCTGCTGGATTCAGGTACACTGACGATGGCAACGCTAACGGTGGAATTTTGGATGATTCTGGTTGCACTGAGAAGATTTTCGGTTCTCACGCATACTGGTTCGGACACCCTTGTGACACCGCAAACAGCTTCGGAGATGTCTGGGAGAATGAGACAATGACAATTCCAGGTATTGACTTGACAAGTATGTCTGGAGACTATGTTGCTCTGAACTTCGAGTACTTCGCTGAGACATGGTTCGAGATTCAGCAATCTGGAGCAACCACTTCTGTAAACGACTATGCAGCAATCACATTAGATTGGAACAAGGGCGGCACTGATTATGAAGGCGTAATCTACGGACAGTGGATCGATTACAACGAAGACGGATTCTGTATTGTTGATGAAGACGGTAACGGATTCATCGACCCAGAGAATGAAACCACTCTTGATAGTACAGAAATCGAATACATCGGCGACCCAGTAAATGTCAATGGTGGCTCTGGTTCCTACAACGTATTCTTCAACAGTGATGGATTGGTACAGAGTAGAAGTATTGACCTGACCCACTTGTATGTGGTTAACACCACTTCACCAGATTCCAATTTGTGGACTGATGAGTGTGTCAGTCTAGCAGGCTCAACCGTTGATATCAACTTCGAGTTCCTATCTAATGATGATGGACACAACGGTCAGAATGACGGTGTACGCGGTGTTGCTTTCGACAACATCTCTCTAGAGGAATTCACTTTCAGTCAAGACCAAGTTTACAACACATCTGTAATTGACTTGGATGCTGAAGAGAACCGCACAATCACAATTGCAAACCACAATTTCGAATCTGGTGTTTACAAGATTGAAGTCGAGTCAATTTTCAATAATACAACCCAAGGAACACCTTGGTTTGGACACCAAGAAATCTCTCTTGCAAACAATCTTGGAAGAGTTATCTTCTCTGTCGAGAGTGTAGATATTACTCTAGGAAAACCCGACCAGATTTCTTGTTTGTCCGATGTAGTTCTAGACTGTGTATTGCCAATCGATAGTGCAAAGATGCATGACTGGTCTCTATCCGCTACAAACGGTGTGTTACAAGGTGATTACACGTTCCACATGACAGTTGTTGACACGGATAGTGGAGGTCAAGTTCACACGACTACTGCTGGACCAAGCCAAACTCTAGGTCCGCATGAGAGAACAACAGTTTCCTTCACTCCATGGAATGGTTGGATGGATGGGCATTCATACAATATCAGTTACCATGCAACATTGCCTGATGGCAGCACTTCTGGAAATGAAAGATACTTCCATGCAACCTTTGCAGATTACATCGATATTGCAATCCTATCTGGAGATTCAACTAGAGTCACTGCGATTAAGGAAGATTTGGTAATTCTTGGAATGACTTACACTCAATATGATATCAACGACTGGGATGAGTATCTTGACCTTGGATGGCTAACTCACTATGACAAGGTAATCATGCCTTGGCAAGACGTGAACACAGCAAAGCCAAGTGACGAAGGTGGTAAAGGATACTACGAGTTAATTGGCGGTTCTTCCAACCAGAATGCTCTGAAGAGTTTCATGTCTTCTGGTGGTACAGTACAAGTTCACTTGTCCGGAGCAACCGATTACTACGAGTATTCCTCTTCAACCGGTGATAGTCTATTGCCATTCGATATGGATATTCAACCAAGAAATACTCCAGAGACTAGAATCACATACAGCAACATGGAAGTCGCAGACCCATACCATCCAATTCTAGACGGTGTGGATTTGGCTGCATTCCAAGGATTCGACCAGTTCGGAACAGTTACTGAGGCTATTATCAACACCAAGAGTGCATCAGCAACTTCGGTTCCACGTGCATGTAATGGCTACTCTGAGGAGGGTGGTTCCTTCCAGCGTCTACTACAATCCGAAGCAGATGTTCAGGACACAGTTCTAGGAGTTTGCAGCTATGTTGATGGTGGATTGGTTGTAACAACAATCGATGTTGAAAGTGTCTCCGACAGAGCAGACAGTACTACATTCCCTCTACTTGGAAACATGCTATCCTACCAGGTGTCGCCATATCCAACAGGATTTGGCACTCTAGGTAACGGCCTTGATTTGACTATCAATGGAGAAATTCCATCCTTTGACCCTTCAACCGGTGGATATGCATACCACTACATGAAGAGCAATTCTGAGGTAACATTTGGTTACTCTACAACAGCAACAGAGACTTTGTCTACTGACTGGGTAATGAGCGGACCTACCGATTGGGCTGGAGCATCAATGGCAAGTGGCACTGATCACACAGATGTTGCAAGTCCATCAGTGGATTTCTGTAAGGTAGACCTATCTTCTGCTACAGGATGTCTACAAGGCGCAACATGGGAGATTACCCTGTTCTTGCATGATGCAGAAGGTCATTCAAGGACTATCTCTGTAACAGTGATGACCGATGACACTAGAGCGGACGAATATCGTCCAATCGCAGATGTAGAAATTGACATGCGTGAAGAATACGAAGATCAAATCGAAGACCGTGGCATTAAGTCCGTGTCTGGAGTAGATTGGCCATTGAAGCGTATCCACTTGGATGACACAGGATCTCTAACAGTGCACTTTGATGCAGGTAACTCTTCTGATGCAGATGCTCTATCTGGCAACGGAATTGAGTCTTATGAGTGGACCGTACTATTCGACAAGCCATACAACGAGGATAATTACAAGTTGGAAGGTCATACCTTCATTACACCGTCTTCGAGCGATGGTGCTTGGGCATACACATTTGGTAACGTAACCGTTGACCCAAGTGGTCAGACAGAATCATTGATTCGTATCGAATTAGTGGTATTTGACCAGGCGGGTAAGAGTTCTGATAAGTACAAAATGTACTTCTCAGTTGTACCTGAAGGATTCGGAGATGCTGAACCAACAATCCAGATTGACCTGTCCCTAAACGGCACAAAGATTGACAGTGATACAATCACCTTAGCCGGTAACATCGTCGATGGTGCTGAGCAAGGAGATGTATATGTTGAAGCAGCCTTAGAAGACACTACCTTTGACCAAACTGCAGTTGCAAAGTATACTCTGCAACTTGAAGGTAAGTGGGTGAAATCCGACCCATTGGGAGATGGAGATGGATTTGAGTTGACATTGAACATCGACCATCTGTTCGACAATGAAACCAAGTCAAAGAGAGTATTCCTCAAGGTGTATGAGGGCGATGATAAGCGCTGGCCAATTATCTACTGGATTGAGATTACTCTACCAGCATGTCAAGGCTTAGAGGTACCTGTTGAGGTTCTAGATGCTGAGCCGGATGCATACTGGATTTGGGATGATGAGACTGGCGAATGTGACTGGTCTGGTGAATATACAGATTCTGATAATGATGGCGTCCCTGACAAGGCACCAGTAACGGAAGAGACCAAGAGTGATGGTGACAATTTGATGCTCTATCTAGGCGGAGGATTCGCTCTGGCATTCATAGTCATTCTATCTCTCTTCTTCGTTCTACGTGGTGGAAAGGAAGAAGAGGTTGGTGACACGAAATATGACGGGTCTGATTTCAATGCTACCGCTGCTGGATATGCTGGTGTTGCACAGATGGATCCAATGGAGCAATATGTGCAGCAACTAATCGCTCAAGGATACCCAGAAGAAACTGCGAGGGCCTATGCCCAACAGTATGCTGGACATTTCCAACAGCAACAATAGTGATTTGTTTCTCCAATTCTGCCCCCTTGGGGGCAGAGGTTGGGACCGATTGACCTATGAGGTATGCTTGCTCGCCACTGTCCATGGACAAGGGAGAGAAGTACACGGTTGCGGACTTGAGCCTTGCTGACGAGGGTTCTCTTCGTATCGATTGGGCTCGCTCTAGGATGCCAGTATTAGCGTCATTACGTTCTCAAGCCGAGAAGGATAAGCCACTTACAGGAATGAGAGTCGCTGGTTGTCTTCATGTTACCAAGGAAACTGCAGTATTGATTGAAACAATATGTGCTGCAGGCGCAGAAGTATCTTGGTCTGGATGTAATCCACTTTCTACTCAAGATGATGTAGCAGCATGGCTAGCACGGGAAGGATACTCTGTGCATGCTTGGCATGGGCAATCAGTCGAGGATTTTTATTGGTGTATTGACAAGACATTGGAGTTCAAACCTACTCTAACTCTTGATGATGGTGCGGATTTAATCGTGCGGGTACATGGAGATAAATCTGAGTTTGCTGAAACTGTGATTGGTGGAACAGAAGAGACCACTACGGGCGTTCATAGATTACGGGCGATGGCTGCTGCTGGAGATTTGAAATATCCAGTAATTGCAGTTAACGATGCGATAACCAAGTGGGATTTCGACAATGTTTACGGTACTGGCCAATCAACTTTGGATGGAATTATTCGTGCTACCAGCGTACTAATCGCTGGTAAGACATTCGTTGTTGCAGGATATGGGCACTGTGGAAGAGGGCTAGCTATGCGTGCTCGAGGCATGGGCGCAAATGTCATCGTAACAGAAATAGATCCACTACCCGGACTAAGAGCAGTCATGGATGGTTTCAGAGTTATGAAAATGGATGAAGCGGCACCTCTTGGTGATATTTTCTGTACTGCTACGGGGATGAAGGATGTAATCGTCGGTCGCCACATGGATGTGTTGAAAGATGGTGCTTTGATTTCCAATACCGGTCACTATGATTGTGAAATCAATATTGAAGATTTGAGGCAGCGAGCAACTTCTGTGAGGACAATTCGTTCAGAGAATGAAGAATATACAATGAAAGACGGTCGTCGAATTCACTTACTTGCAGAGGGTCGTCTTGTCAATCTTGCTGCAGCTGAAGGTCATCCTTCTGAAGTGATGGACATGAGTTTTGCAAACCAATTCTTGTCACTTTGTCGACTCGCAGCCCAAGGAAACGAGATGGAGACAAAGGTGTATGATATCTCTCTGGACCAAGACATGGAACTCGCATACACAAAACTGAGCACACTAGGATTTTCTATCGATAAGTTAACCGAAGAACAAATCACTTATTCTACCGATTACACCGCTGGAACGTAATTACTCTTCTTCATAGGAAGAAAGTTCAGATTCTTCTTCCTCATCTTCGATGTATCCGATTTCGTCAAGATGGGAATAGAAATCAGGCATATTCATCTTCCAATTCTTTGGAAGTTTTTTATCCGCTGCAATGATTCTTTCTAGTCTTTGTTGGAACGCTGGAGGATGTCTTGAGAATAAGAATAGGTAGAGTTTAGAACGCCTAATCTCCTCTGGAATTACCACTTTTGAGCAACTAGCTTCAAACTGAATCGCTCGCAGTAGATTGAATCCTGGTTTGTTAACCCGATGATACAACTTTCTAGTGAATGACATACCGATGATTACAGTTACTAGGATTAGTAAACTGGTGAGACAGAAGGCTCCCCATCCTTCACCAAAAAGAGACCTCGATGCAAATACTTCCAACATTAGGAATGGGATTGTAGTCATCATAAACAGCATATTCTCGGACACAGGTGCTTTGTGAGCACGCATTTTGATTGAAGCCCAACCATTGTGATTCTTTTTCCAAGGTTTGAAGTGAGCCGCTTGGTCCTGTTGAGCAGACATCTCCAATGTTCTGTGTAGTTGGGTGATTCTTGCTAATTGAGAATTTGCAATGTCGAGATTTTCTTCGAATAATGAACTCAACCTATCTCTCGCTTCAGCATACATTCCCAAATCTGACAAGATTGTTGTTTGTTCAACTATTGGAACCGATTCAAGCGGTGCAGCCTCTCTGCAATTTTGCCACCAGTGTAAAGCATCCTCGTATAGGCCTAGATGGTCAACCATCAATCGTCCACCTTTGACCCAAGCATCTACTCTGCTAGGATCTAATTCTACCACTTTTGTACATGCGGCCAAGGCTTTTGATGCCTGTTGAATGTCTGGCAATTTACCATCTGGGGCTAATAGGCAGACAATCATCCACCATGCATTGGAATGCTCTGGGTCTGCTTTGACCGCCATTCGAGCGTGCTCAAGAGCATTTTCTAATTCGCCATTTTCTTCTGCTTCAATGGCGTCAAGGTAATGACTTTCTGCACTCATTATCGCTCTCTCCGTTTACCACGGCCATACTTGGCGGAATGCAAAGGAGGGGGATCTTTCTGTCGACGATGATGCCCACGCTTTTTTGGGCCACCTACGCGCTTAGAGCGTCCACATCCAAAGCAATCATTTCGTTTTGCAAAATTTGATTTACCACATTGTGGACAGTCCCAATCACCTGCCCTTGGCTGAGGTTCAATTCTGTCACCAGGCCTTCTATCATCGCCTTTCCATTTCTTTGCAGAGTCTCTACCTCTACCTCTACCTTTTGGGGCTCCGCAACGATTGCATTCATTTCTGAATGAAAAGTTGGAATTTTGACACTCTCCGCAAGTCCAGTCGTTATTGGAATGTGTTCCTTTCCTCGACCTTTGTTCACGTTGTGCGTTGTTACGCCCACCTCTTCCTTTAGGCTCGCCACATCTATTGCATTCGGTCCTGAACGCAAAATTGGAATTATTACACTTTGAGCATTCCCAATCACGATTGTTTGAGTTATCCCTACCTCTTCTGTCATTTCGTTCTCTGCGGTCGCCTCTGCG
>CAZEXE010000002.1:52868-58534 GCA_964516645.1 uncultured Candidatus Poseidoniales archaeon | reverse complement strand
CGTTCATCTCTGCGATTGTCTCTGCGGTCGCCTCTTCCTTGCTGATTATCCCTTGAGCGTTGATTATCTCTAGGCTTTCTAGTTCTAATTGTAATTTCAAGCCCAATCATATTCTGAGGGTTTGCTTGTCTATCCAAATGAGCGATGTGAACCAATGAGTTGTTTAAATTACCAATGACGCCATCGACTTTACCAATGTAGGTCTCACTCGAATCGACCATAACTGAACCAAGCGCAGGGCATGCGCCTGAATAACTAACCAGCAGCCCGCCTTCATGGCTGACTTTTTCGACTCGTCCTTTGAACATCCCAATACCTCGTTAACAATATGAGATGATTAATCTCTGCGAAGTAGGAGAGCAGCTCCAAGCATTGCAACTACAGTTGCAAACATTCCAATAGAAGGCAATCCTCCGTCATTGTCGTCGTCATCGGAAATATCTGGAGTGGTGTTATCACTAGCATACGGGTCAGGAACAATAATTCCATGATACACAACATCCCCTGCAGAATCCTCTGCTGAGATTACAACT
Source organism: uncultured Candidatus Poseidoniales archaeon (assembly GCA_964516645.1). GTDB lineage: Archaea > Thermoplasmatota > Poseidoniia > Poseidoniales > Poseidoniaceae > MGIIa-K1. Next base: position 58,001 of record CAZEXE010000002.1, on the reverse strand, counting down.
TCGTACTGGGTTTGTCCATCTGCGATACATTTCGCTATTGAGAGGCTAACAGTCCAAGCATCACCGCTGGTGGTGAATCCAGTAGAGGTCTCACCACACATTGTAGCAGAGAGGCTAACTGTTCCACCATCTGGATCCATTGCAGTACCGGACAGACTGAACGAGTATTGATCAGAAGACCAAGTAGCGTAAGTACCTTCAATTTGGTCCATATCAATCTCAACCACTGGTGGAGTGTTTTTCTTCTCTATGCCGAAATCGAATTCTACTTCCCAATCTAGCATTCCAGGAGATGTAGCAGTAACGTAAATCATGAATGCTCCTGGTGACATACCAGACAGGCTAATTGAGTCATTTGATTGAGTAGAACCAAGATTGACACTAGTTGCAGGTCCGTTATTACCACTTTGGCTAGCAGCGATTGTAAGTGCTAGGTTTTGTACTAACAAAGATGGTTCTGATTCAATATTTATAGAATCAGTGTACCAGTCTTTGCTAATTTGGCGCACAATTATATCGGGTACGGAGAAACTTGCTGGCTGGCCGAATCTCCATGTTCGACTTGTGTTTGTTGTCGCCCCGTATGGGTCAGTTGCTGAGCAAACTGCGGTAGAAGATTCAGAACTACCAGAGGTTACCAATAACTCTCCATCTGCATTCATTCTGCTGGACCATCCAGTTTCTGTGAATTGACAATCTAGGCCCCATGCATCGTTGTCTGTAGCCCAATCAGCCATAGTCTCACTGGAAATTGCAACTACTTCACTACCGTCCTTGATGATTGGAACAATCGTATCATCTGCAGGTTCATTTGAAGTCCATTCAGGATTATCATTTGTTTCTGGAGGAGTGGTTGTCATGTCGAAGAAGATGTTGCGAATCATTGGGTAATCCGCTTTGTCATATGTGATTGATGCACTCACTCTAACACTTCCATCTGGAAGGAAAATCTCGTTGATTGAACCAACCCCTAGATTTTCTACACCATCATCAAGAATTGTCCAGTTAGCCATTCGCAAACCATCGACATAAGGGAAAGTAAACATCAAGGTTGCACTTGTGACATTCGTGACATTCATCGCTACAGTGAAATCGCTTTCCCCAGAGTTTGGCAACTTATTGAAGCGCGAGTTATGAGTCTCTCCATCTTTTACGAACATGGATATCTCAAGGTTATTTGTTGCAGATGTCGGCACTTCTTGACAATCTGCACTTGCGAAAGCATACCTGCCCGCACAAGACCTCTCCTCTGGATGACCTTCAGGGATTAGGTCTACTTCATCCAAGGCGATACCTTCCTCGACGAATTCGACATCGTTCCAATCAACTCCTCCTCGGTGAGGGATTCCTTCACGAATACCAATCCGCGTATACATATCAGCGATGCATTTTGGACCAATTTCTCTTACAGCTTCCCTTTCATCGGTAGAAATCCAAGAGTTGTTTCCGCCTGGGAATCCTTCAAACAAACCGTCTAAGTTTTCACGAACAGTTGATGCACGGCTTTCGTTAACCCATGAATTTGCATACAAGTCTGAGGTTGCCCAATCATCCAAGATTTGGAACATGAATACAGCGTTGTCGTAATCGAACAGATCTTCAAATGTATAACCTGAACAGTCAACATCATCCATTTGTCGTCCAGAATCTTCTGCCATTGTAGCGCCAGTCATTGACATTGTTGCCATCAAAATAGCAAGTAAAAGCGCACTAAACCTTCCCTTCATGGTCTGCCCGTAGGGCAGACTACACTTAGTGTGTTCCACTGTATGCTAAGGATGCATGCGTTCTATTCTACGGGTGAACAGGTGCAGAGGGATAATACTCCAAAGGATTGCTGCAAGGCTTGTAAGCATTGGCGAGATTCCTCTATCAACATCATCAAGAGGCATTTCTAGTAGGTGATGATATACTCCATTTGGTGAGAACAAATCCATAATTGCTTCAATTCGAATATACTCATTAGAATTCAGGTCTTCCACTCCAACTCCTGAAAGTCCAGCAACTACGGTGGTCAAAACCAACCAGAGTAGGGTAAAGACCATCCAAACGCCCAAACCAACTGCTATGGATGAACCTAGGTCTCTGGCCCATGAAGAAGCCAGCAATTGAATCGAGGTATACCACATCAATAGAAGAGCGGTTCCTAGGGTGTGAATGAACAATTCCTCAATGCTTGGTAATTCATCTAATCTGTACCAGATTATGCCTAGACTAATGACATTGAGAATCAAAACCGGTAGAAAGATTGCACCCCAGTGCCCAATTAGGAGAGACCTAGCAAAAATGGATCGATTGATTGGTTGAGATAATTTGACTTCTAAAACTCCAGATAACCTGTCTCTACTAACTCCATCAAACGAGATTAGAACAGCGCCCATGGTCGCTGAAAATATGATAAAAGCAGTTGAAGCGAACATCACATCATATGCAGAATCGATTACTATGCTTGCAGGGAGATTTGCTTTAGGGTCGGACAGGCCCCAACTAGAGAACAAAATGAACATTGCAAGAAGTGGCCAAATCACCATCATTCTCCCTGCTGAGAGACGTTCTTTCATGATGTGCCAGCCAAGAGCAAGAGCACTCATTCTTCTTCACCTCCTCTCGTCTTGAAAGGCAATAGGTCATCATTGGACAATTGTAGACTTACTTCATCGGCTTCGATTCCTGTTACAGAACAAATCATCTGGACTATTCCAGAGTCATCATCAAGACCTAGTTTACGTCGTACTTTACTAAGAGTTCCTTCAATCAATAATTGTCCGTGGTGCAACAGAGCCACCCTGTCCACAAGCGACTGTAAGTCGACTACTTGATGGGATGAAATTACTATAGCAACTCCCTTACTTGCAAGGTCTTTCAATAAGTTGCAAAATGCTCTTTGCGCAAGAGGGTCAAGCCCGTTAAGGGGCTCATCCATTACCAGAATCTTTGGTTCTCCAATCAAAGCACAAGCTAGTGAGAGCCTTTGTCGCATTCCTTGAGAGAGGTTGTCCAAAATATGGTCGGATTTAGATGAAAGGCCAACGGTTTGGATGATACTATCGAGATCAACCTCTTCTTCACGCATCATTGCGACTGACTGCAAAGCATATCTGACGCTAATCCGCCCTTCCCAACGAACTTGTTCAGGCATGTATCCGATGTTTGCTCTTCGGGATTCACAGGATTTGTCAAACCCTTCACAATCGTAAAGTCCACAGATTGCTCTCATCAATGTGGTTTTTCCAGCCCCATTCGGTCCGATCAGGCCGAGAATAATCCCCGCTTTAATCTCCAAATCAATCGAGTGAATTCCGGCACCATCGCGTTGAGCCCAAGGTTTCCATGTCGAAAAGTCTCGAATCTTGTGTCGCCACGACACATCGGTAAGAGTGAGACAGGTCTCCATCATTCCCGTAGCCAACATACACCCATTACAATCTGCCGCTTGCGTACCGTATCTAGGGTTGCACTTATGCTTGCAAAGTGTTAGGACATGTCGTGTTCGGAGGCCTCCTTGCATCGATTGTCCTTGTAGCAGCCTTGTTTGGGATGTTGAAATGGAGGACTGAAGATTTTGATAAGACTACGATGTATGTTTTATCTGCAGGGATAATTATGCTATGGGTAATCCCATGGGGAATGTTCGCAATCGCTCCTTTGGTAATTTTACTCTCATTAGCAAGTCCAGCTGCAAGAGAAGAATGGAGGATATTCAAGAATAGACGAATTGCAATCGGCATCATTTTGGTACTCTTGCTGAACTTATTTGCATTCTATCCTGTATCTCAACCTGAAGGTGCAGAAGAATGGGGTAATCCAATTGCAACAGAGAATCCTCATGCTGCTGCATGGCCAACTAGTGAGCAGTATACCTGGTTCTATGATGGAGCAGTAATCGGTATAGTAAATGCAAGAACTCCACATACATTTTGTGCATGGTCTCAGGATTCTTCTAGTGTGGCCCTAGGAGTCATGCTCGGGATGCATGACCAAAGGATGAGGCAATCCATTGAAGTGATGAATTCTTACATACCGACTTTCAGTATAGATGCGGAATCATTTTGGTTACAAGAGGTTGAAACCGAAGGTAGTCATCTGTATGGAGATGAAAATCATTTTATTACGAGATTTGATGTAAAACGAGATGGCTTCGATACGACTCTTGCGACAATTTTGATCGTAGGTTTCCCTAACGCTGGTGGTGAGTTGAGCCTACTTTCGATAACTCGGCCACTCATCTCTTCTCAAGACGATGTTTTCGAAGAAAAAATCGTACTTCAGTACGTTGATTCAATGAAATAATCATTCAGTGGAATGTTTCTTTGTATTGTTAATTAAACCGTACATTACTCCAAGGTAAGAAACCCAACTTATGAATTCCAATAATGTAGGGTCACCATTCCAACCAATCATGGCACGGAAAATTCCTCCAATTGTACCCTTATCGTGTAGGGCTGGAGCATCTCCTTCTCCATCCCATTCTGGGTTCAAATCCCAGATCTCTTCATTGATGACAGGAATCAACCCAGCATCATCTTCTTGCAATTCGTGTACTCCGTGTGCAAATAACCCTGCACCTACAAAGATTAGCAAAGTAGTGGTAATTGTGAATAATTTGTTGATGTCGATTTGTACTCCCTTAATCATCATCAACCATCCTAAAACGACAGCGATAGCAATTCCAATACCTAAGCCGACAATCGCCCACATCGTTTCTGTGCTAGCTCCCAAGAACACTACAGTTTCCGACCCCTCTCTCCAAACCGAAAGGAATGCGATAACCGAGAGAGTTCGAGCACCATTTGTAGAATCTAGCATTGCCTTTTCTGCAAACTCTTCTAGTTCTTTTTTCGAATGATGTTTAACAAGATGCAGAATAACGAAAGCGATTAAAATTGCAGATGCAATCATCAAGAAACCTTCGAACCAGGCTTCATTGTCTTCGAAATTACCGATAATGAATTCAAAGATTAATGCGGTGATTACGCTGGCTCCAACACCTAACCAAACACCTTTCCAGATTGATGGAACTAGGTCTTCTCGCTTACCGTTTCTGAGAATCAAAATAAGGATTACAACGATTAAAGTTGCTTCCAAAGCCTCTCTAAATCCAATCAGTCCACCAGTCCAGAAGTCAGCAAGTAT
>CAZEXE010000002.1:29892-52768 GCA_964516645.1 uncultured Candidatus Poseidoniales archaeon | reverse complement strand
CAAAGCCCATCGATTAGCAAGAAATCTTTCGCCATAATCAATCTGCAGCGATGTGGAGATTGCCATTTTCGTAATACACCTGAATTCGATTTGGCAATTTCTTTGTCAAGGATGCGACTCCTTCATAGATCTCATCTTCTTTACATTTGAATGATCTAGCCGCCTTCTTGGTTGACCAAGCTACGCTTTCAAAGTCGGATTGTCTAATCCATTCAAACAGGCGTATCTCGAACTCGGTTAGGTCTGCCATGATTATCCCACAGCCTCACAGCAAATCAATACTACTGCTCTCAAGAAAGTGCGACCATTCTACGACAGCACTCTTCAGCATCGATGTATCCGTCTAACAATGTGTTCACTGCGACGACGAATGGTATGCTAATCCCCATGTCGATTGCCCTATCTCTGAACATTCTTGCAGCCCTTACTCCTTCTGCTACCATGACCATCTCTTCAAGAGCCTGTTCAAGGGTTAGTCCACTACCTAATTTTTCTCCCATCCTGCGGTTTCTACCGTGAGGTGAGGTTGCAGTTACGTACAGATCTCCTAATCCTGCGGGTCCGAATGCAACATCTGCTCGTGCGCCTAATTGTGGAAGGAGCAGACATCCTTCACGGAATCCAGCATTGAATATTGCAGCCTTGAGGTTATCACCGCCCAAGGTTCCTGTTTTCTTGAGGCCGTCAACAAGGCCACAAGCAAGAGCGACGACGTTCTTGAACGCACCCCATAGTTCTGCTCCAACTGGGTCTGATGCAGGGTGTAGAATGAAAGTTGGTGTTGTCAATGTAGATGCTAGATTTTCAGCAACAGACATGTCTTCACTTGCAACTAATGCGGTAGTCATCACTCCGCCAGCAGCCTCTGGTGCAATTGTTGGGCCAGTAAGTACTGCAAGCGGATTGTGCATGTTATTTTCATTCAACATTTGGTGGATAGCTTCACTGATTAGGCGCTTTCCAGGCGCCAAACCCTTTGCCAAATCGAGGAGTACATGACCAGGACGTAAGTGTTCAACGATTTCCTCTACAACATTGAGGATTACCGATGAAGGTAATGCAAGAACAATGATTTCACTTCCTTCAAGTGCTTCTTCCACATGCATAGTTGCTTCTAGGCCTTCTAAGGAATAATCTGGCAGATACTTGTGATTCATACCATCCATTGTAATGGATTCGTACACTTCCTGCTCGATGGTCCATCCCTTGACCTTGTGACCTTCAAGTAGCCATAAACGTGCAATTGCGCTTCCCCAGTTTCCCAATCCCAGCACTGCAATATGAGCCATGAAGTGTCGTGGCTAACCAATCCCCTTTATGGAATTCCCCTATCATATCACCAAAGATGTGTATTCTGTAAGGGTTCTAGAATAGTCGTGAACGGTTATTCTTGCAACCATTGAGGATATTTTGTCATACAGATTTTGAATTCGTCACTCGATAAATTTTCATCCAGCCATTTGTGCACATTTATCCAGTCTTTGGAGTCGAACCATTCTCTGTCATGATTTGCGAATTGCCTTACAAATGGGAAAATCGCATCACTTAGATTACCTTGTGGAATATTGGCATCTAGATCATAGATGTATGTGCAGGCTGCTTCCCTATGTTCGAGATGGTCGACATTTTCGTAGCGATTTGGATATTTGTATCTATCAAGGTGAAATTTGAATTCATCATCATTTCGAGTAATCCATTCCTTTTCTTCTTTAGATAAATTCCAAGATTGAACATATTCCATGATTTCTAGGCTTTCCTCGATAACCGTGCCATCCGATAGAAGCATTACAGGCACTGTTCCCTTGGGTGAAATTTCCATCATGTGTTCAGGCCTGTCACGTAAAATCACTTCACGGTGTTCAACTTCGAAACCTGTTCGGACAATAGACATCCTTGCTCGCATTGCATATGGGCATCTTCTGAAGGAGTACAGAATAGGCAATGACATAGAATCGACTCTTAATCAGAATAAGTCATCGTCATCCTCTTCGACATCGAATAGGTCCTCATTGGATTCTTCTTTCTTTGCAGCGGCTTTCTTTGCAGGTGCTTTCTTTGCAGGAGCCTTCTTTGCAGGAGCCTTCTTTGCAGCAGCTTTCTTCGGCTTCTCTTCCTTCTTTGGTTCTGGAGGTTGAGATTTAGCCAAGGCATCTTTTGCTCTTGCTGCTGAAATTTCAGCTTCTCTCGCAGCCATTTCTTCAGGTGTGATATTTGCTTGAGCAGCAAGTGCCTTTCTGCGATCTTCACGAGCCTTTCTTTCAAGTTGGCGATGGCGCGCACGCTCGATGTTCTGTACCATGTACATGGCATCATGTTCCAAGAGTGGTGAATCAGAAATCAAAGTCATATCTAACCAAGCCCCTTCTTCGATAATGAATTCAGCAAGTGGTTCGAAGTTCAAGTCTGATTTTTTGATTTGAGTATAGTGCATTGCGTTACCCATTCTGTGTTCTACACCAGAGAAGTGGCAATAGAACTCCTTTGTTCCAATAGTCTCGCGGACTTGATCGAACAATTCACCATAGTCTTCTGAAGTTCTCAGTTTTCCATGTCCTCTAGCATGTATGTGGGCAAGATTGAGTACTGGAATTGTACCTTCAACGTGGTTAACAACTTCAAGGACTTCTTCGAGGCTACCCCATAATTCTTGACGGCCACTGGTCTCGACACCAATTTTCGCTGGAGTTCCTTCCTTCAGCCACGGGAAAACGGGATAGAGATCTTCATTATCGTTCCAAATATCTCCAATTCTCTGAACTATTCCTTTGAATACACTTGCAACTTGCTCGTTTGCTGCTTGTCCTCGACCAGACTCACCGTAGTGGCCAGCATGTAGAGTTACATGTCGAGCATTGATGGTTTTCGCAGCTTGTAGTGCCGCCTCAACCTTCGCGAGGCTACGGTTTCGCTGTAACCTGTCTCCTAAGAGTTCAGAATAGTACGGCCCGTGAATATTCATCTCGAATTCAGCCTTGTTAGCAAGAACACCTGCTTGCCAATACTGTTCGAAGTGCTGTGGCGCAACCATACGGACTGTTTGGACCTCCATAGTCTCTAATCCGAGAGAAATAATGTCGTCCATTCCTTCGACGATAGTACGCCCTTTACATGATAGTGGAACTCCCGCTGGACCCATCTTGACTGGCATAACCCACTCCCCGCAGAACAGGCCGAAGGGCTGCCCTATGTTAACCCCTTTCCGTCAGAAGCAGAAAAATAGGTGAAATTTGCAAGGGGTTGGGTTCATTTGAGTGAACTGAGCCCGACGAATTATGGAGCCACATGTTGAGGCGGCTATAGAGGCCTTCCGCAACGGAAATCCAGTCTGCTTATTCGATGCAGAGAATCGTGAAGGGGAAACAGATCTTCTATTTCCCGGCCAATTCGCCAAACCCGCAACTATGAGGCAATTGAGATTCGATTGTGGCGGTTTGTTATTCCTCGCAATTGGACACGAAGTAGGCCATAGATTCTCCCTGCCGTACTTACAAGATTTACATATGGATGAGCGATTGATGTCGGATTATCCTGTATTGAATGAATTACAAACAGATGATTTGCAATACGACACACGTTCTGCTTTCACATTATCACTCAATCACCGTGACACATTTACTGGAATCACAGATAGGGATAGAGCACTTACCACTAGAAGATTCGCTGAATTATATTCTGAATTGGATGAAGAAGATAATGCCTTAGAGATGCTTGGAAAAGAGTTCAGAACACCAGGTCACATACCAGTTTGCAGAGAAGCGGAAGGCGGTCTATCTCACAGGCAAGGTCATACAGAACTTGCAGTTGGCTTAGCAAGACTCTCAGGAATGATTCCAGTTGTAATTGGAGCTGAGATGTTACAACCTGATGGTGATTTAGCATTACCAGTTGAGGATGCAAGAAAATGGGCGGGAGAGAGAGGCATTCCGTTCTTGACTGGAGAGGAACTGATTAAAGCCCTCGGCCTCTAAGACCTCATACCCTTTCCCACAAATGGAGGATACAAGATGACTCGAGTTTTGGCAGTAGGCGTTTTTGACCTATTACATGCAGGTCATTTGCATTACATGGAACAAGCGAAATCTCTTGGAGATTATCTAATTGTAGTAGTGGCTCATGATGATACTGTTCGCAAACGAAAACATGAACCCGTTACAGGGCAAGAATTGCGTAGAAGAATGGTTGAAGGCTTAAAACCGGTAGACGAAGCGGTAATCGGCAATCCACCAAATGTTCCAATATTTGATATCCTACCTACTGTAAATCCGGATATTATTGCCTTGGGTTATGACCAAGAACATGCTGAGGAGAGGATTCGAGCATCACTTGAAGAGAGAGGTATGGGACATATCAAAGTTGTAAGGGTTGAAGGGCTCTCAGATGATTTGGATGGTACTCGAAAAATCATTGCTAGAATCTTGGAACTATCTTTGACAAAGGACGAATGACAAGGTGCGAAATCATGTTCACAGGAATCATTGCAGGAACTGGTCGTCTAACCAGCATATCTGGAGATGATGTGATTCGAATCGTAATCGATTTCTCAACAGTTCCTACCGACGGAATAGTTACTGGTGCTTCGATCTCTGTTGATGGAGTTTGCCTAACTGTAGTCGAGATTGATTTCTCTGAACTTTCATTTGACGTGATTCCTGAAACTCTTGAAAAAACCACCTTGGGAGAGAAAGGTGAAGGAAGTATGGTCAATCTTGAGAGAGCCCTGAAGATGGGTGACGAACTTGGAGGGCACATTCTTTCCGGTCATGTTATGGGAGTGGGTGAAATCATTGGAAGGACAGAGGGAAAAGACCATCTCGACTTGCAAATCGATTGTCCAGGTGATATTTTGAAATTCATTCAGGAAAAGGGATTCATTGCAGTAGATGGCATTTCATTGACCGTGGGTGAAGTTGATGGAGACGGATTTGCTCTGCATTTGATTCCAGAAACGCTTGCTCTAACTACAATAGGCAGCAAACAATTGGGAGAGCATGTTAACATCGAAGTCGATTCAATGACACAAACAATTGTGTCCACAGTTGAGAGAATAATGGAGGCGAGGACTTGACCAATATTGCGATTGTATGTGGTAGTTTTCACAAAGAAGAAATCGAGAAGATGCTTGCTTTGGCTGAAGACCAAGCAAATAAAGAAAAAATGACTATTGTTGAAGTGGTTTGGGTTCCAGGTGCGATGGAAGTACCCCTTGCTCTTACTCGACTAATCAACAGGCCAGATGTCGATGGGGCGGCATGCCTTGGAATAATTGAGAAAGGAAGTACCCAGCATGGCCTTGCGATGGGTCAAGCGGTCTTGAGTTCGATTATTGATTTGCAATTGAGTTCCAACAAACCGATTGGTTTGGGAATTATTGGGCCAGGTGCAGAACCAAAGCATATCGGTCCAAGATTGGAACCTCATGCTAGAGCTGCTATTTCTGCAATATCTTCCATGCTCTAGGCCGCAACAGTATGTGATTTTCTCTTTTCAAAATCACCCACCAAATAGCGACAAGAACAGCAAATTGTGGAAACCATACCCACCATGTACTCCATCTTACTCCGTCAAACATCAAATCACTAAATGGGTGTAAGAATGGTGTTGGAAAGAAATTGATTGTGTGGCTTGGTATATCGATTAAGATGTGGAAAAACCACGGTAGAACAAATATCCAAGCCATGAATGCAGGCTTCTCATGACCACGGGATTTTAGGAAATAGTATGCACATCCGTAAAGGAAGGCAACAATGGTTAGAGAGTGTGTCCATTGGTATATTTCCCACGCAACAGGTATGTCAGAAGTAACTGAATTTTCATCTATTCTTTTGTTTGGAATTCCGTTGGCTATTCTGTATATCGAAGCAGGCACAAAAGCGAGTAAATCAGGAAGAACACCCATTGGTCCACTGACTTTCCAAGACACCTTTTTCCGAGTCAGGGCCATTCCCCATAGCCAATGAGAAAGCACATCCATATTGTTGGCACAACAGAGATATTCATGAATGTTGAGAGAAAATGTTCAAGGAGGTTATCGCCTTGGAAGAAAGCATGAGCGACGGCATACGCAATGTAATAATCATTGGAAGTGGCCCTGCGGGCTATACAGCAGGCCTCTATACATCTCGTGCAATGTTAGAGCCGTTGATGTTTGCCGGATACATGTCTGGGGGGCAATTAATGCTAACTAGCGATGTAGAAAATTTCCCTGGCTACCCTCAAGGGATAGCCGGCCCAGAGATGATGATGCATCTAAGAGAGCAGGCAGAAAGATTTGGGCTTGAAGTGCAAGATCGCAATGTCGACAGAGTTGATTTGTCCCAGCGTCCGTTCAAGGTATATTCCGAAGGTGACGAATACCTAACTCATTCCATTATCATATCAACCGGAGCGGAGTCAATTTGGTTGGGTGTAGAAGGTGAAGAAGAACAGAAAGGAAGAGGGATTTCCACTTGCGCAACTTGTGATGGGGCCTTCTTCAGAGATGAGGAAATTTTGGTGGTTGGAGGGGGCGATTCTGCTATGGAAGAAGCGACTTTCTTGACCCGTTTCGCATCGAAGGTCACAATCGCACATCGCAGAGATGTATTCCGCGCATCTCAAGTAATGTATGACCGAGCTGTAAATCATGAGAAAATAGAAATCCGTACATTCAGGCAAGTCAAGAAGTGGCTTTCCGATGAATCTGGCTTAACTGGCGCAGTACTCGAAGATCCGAGGGACGGCTCAACCGAAGAAATCGCAGTTACGGGGGCATTCATAGCAATCGGCCACACACCGATTACAGGTTTCCTTGAGGGACAATTGGAAACTGATGATGAGGGATATTTAATTCACAAAGAGCATACAATGACCAGCGTCTCTGGTGTTTTCGCTGCTGGCGATGTAGTAGATACAAGGTACAAGCAAGCGATTACTGCTGCTGGCTTAGGTTGCCAAGCAGCAATAGACTGTGAGCGCTGGTTAGAAGACAATGTACACTGAGGAATTTTTGATGGTAGACCTAGACCGTCACTCAAGGCATATTTTGCTACCTCAAGTTGGTGCTGAAGGCCAGACTCAAATCTGTAATTCAAGAGTGCTTTGCGTAGGAGCGGGGGGGCTGGGAAGTCCAGTGATTCAATATCTCGCATCTGCGGGAATTGGGCATCTTACTATCGTTGATGATGATAGTGTTGATATCTCAAACCTGCAGAGACAAGTAATACACAGAACTTCTGATATTGGAGTTCCAAAGGCAGAATCTGCAAAGAGATTTGTCAAAGATTTGGATCCAAATATTTCAGTCGAATCAATAGTGGTTAGATTGGATGAAAATAATGCAAAAGAGTTGTTTTCTGGACATGACATTATCATCGATGGAACCGACAATATTCCAACTAGGTATCTGATTGATGATACGTGTGTAGAACTAGGAATAACTTGGGTCTATGGCTCTGTTTATAGATTTGAAGGACAGGTTTCTGTTTTCAATTTTAATGGCGGGCCAAGATATCGAGATTTGTTTCCAGAAGCACCTCCTGAGCATCTGATTCCATCTTGCGCTGATGCAGGTGTTCTTGGAGTATTACCTGGTTTTATTGGGTGCTTGCAGGCGAATGAAGCCATCAAAATAATCGTTGGAATAGGCGAGCCTCTTTCTGGAAAATTATTGATTTATGATGCACTAGAATCTCAGCAAAAAATACTGCAATTTGGAAATACGAGCAATGAACAGGTTGAAGTGTCAAATCCTTCACAGTCGCAAGTGATGTTCCACGCAATCGACTCCGCTAAAGCAATCGCTAAAATGAATGAAGGATGGCAACCTTATTTCATCGATGTTCGTTCTCAAAATGAGTGGGACCAAGCTCGAATTTCTAAGACTGTAGATTTGTGCCCTCACACTGAAATATTGTCTGCAGTAGACCGAATTCCTAAGGATAGAGATGTACTTGTTCACTGTATGGCAGGTATGAGATCTGAGATTGCAATCATGCATTTAATCGATGCAGGATATGACGCTTCTAAGTTGTACAATCTATCAGGTGGAATCTTAGATTGGGCTGAAACTAATCCAGAAGGTATCATACAAGGCTGAGACCCACCTATGGTGGGTCAACCTTCAAGGTGCTTACAGTCGGGCACTAGTATGTGCCGAAACTCATCGTAGCCGACGAGAATGAAGGTCGGCGTAACCTTCTAGCGGGTACTTTGGAGCGCGCAGGCTACGATGTTACCCGTGCTGGAACTCTTCGACAGGCAGAGGGAACAGCACTGGCTACAATGCCTGAAGTGGTTTTAATCGATGCTGAATGGAAGGCAGGTGATGCAATAGATGCATCTCAGCGTTTGATGTCTGATCCAGAATTCGCATTCAAATGCAGAATAGTCCTTCTTTCACGAAATACTTCAGAGGATTACATGATTTCAGCAGCAAGAGCAGGTATCAGTGAGGTGATTTCAAAACCGGTTGATATGAACAAATTGTTGGAACAATTGCAAAAGCACTCCAAGAAACAATTCGTTCCACCACCTGCAGAAGTTTCCGACGCAACAGGAACTGGAGGTGGCGGTACATTCGATGTATCGATGGTAATGAGCGATGGTAAATGGGCACTGCCGATGCTCAAAGGGATAGTTACACCAGAGAAAATCAATGTCGAATTCATTAATGAAATTCTAACACAATTGGGAGAAGAGGGAATAGAAGTTGAAGAAGGCTTGGACCCATCCTTGATGTCAAATGTGCTTCGAGTGGCCTTGAATAGTATCGTAAACGATCTAGATTCAACTTCTGAAACCGCTAGTGCTAATGTCACAGGTTCTGTATTACCAACTGCAAAAAAGAGCGCAAAATTGGGCTCAAAAACTTCCACCAGTAAGGTCGGTGGTAGTTCCATGGAAGATATCCTTCAGAATCAAGCTGACGGAATTGCGAGTGAGATAGAAGGAATCATGGACGAAATTCTAGATGAACAACCGGAATTGGTCGCTATTTTACCAGACAATGAAAAGGTAGTAATCGACCCTGCGGTACTCAAGTTCACACGTCTAGTTGCAGAGACTGCCCACGAATTGATGTGGGATGTTGGACGGCCAGGTAATGTAAGTGACATCACTTTGCAAACAAGAATTGAGGATGTAACTGAAATGCTGGCTGACGTCTTATCATCACTTCCGGAAGGAGATGAAGAGGAATGAAAGATTCTGACAAGAGATGGGCATTCTGGGCGTTAGCCTGCGCGTTCTTGGTGGATTTTCTTGGTTATGCATTCATCGTTCCAATTTTGCCATCATGGAAACAGGAGTTTGCATTATCGAATACTGAGGCAACAGCCTTGGTTTCATTGTGGGCAGTACCACTCTTTTTGCTCGGTCCAAAAACTGGAAGAATTACCGACAAATTGGGAGCAGGGCGCACTATTTTGTTCTCTCTATTCTGCCTGACTGGTGCATCATTACTGTATCTAGTTGCAATGAAAGTGACCTTTGTTAATGGTTTCATCATATTGGCTATTGCCAGATTGATTCACGGTGCATCCGGTGCAGCAATTTTGACCGCTGGTTTTGCTGCAGCAAGCGATATTTGGCCTACCAACTTTGGTGAAATTTCTGGCAAATTAATCGCCATGGCCACAATAGGGGGCCTTATGGGTCCAGTGGTTGGAGGAGTAGCATACACTTTGGGGCCACAGTATGCATTCATCGGATTAGCAGTCATTACTGCAGCAATTATTCCACTTGTATATGTTACAACAAAAGAACTCGGACATGGTGGAGAACCTGCTCAAGGTTCAGTCCCTCTCAAAGTTTTCATTGAAAATCCAGTATTGTTTCGAATTGGACTTCTCGTTACTATGACCACTCTAGCAACAGGTGCATTGGAAGCAGGAGTTCCATTATTCCTTGCTGACAATCTTGGACTTAACGCTGCTTGGATTGGTGCTGTATTGCTAGTTATGGTGGTCGCACAGGGCATGGGAGGTTGGATTTGGGGCGCATTGGTAGATCGTAACGGACCAGTCCGATACATGATATTCGGTTGGTACATCGTAACAATAGCAATGTTAGCAGCCGGATATGTAGCTTATTCGATTAGCGATGCAGTTCTAGCGGCATACTGCATTATCGTAATTCTTGGAATATTCCAGTTCGCAATTTCAGCAGCACAAGTACCCATGTTGCCGATGATTGATACCGCAACTACACAAGTTTACGGCAAAGGAGGAGCAGGTCTTGCATTCGGTGCGTTTGGCACTGCTTGGGCTGCTGGAACGATTATTGGACCAATGGTAATCGGGCCTGTATTCGATTATACAGGGTCATGGGGAATAACGCTCGGGATTCTAGCAATTCCAATGTTCTTTGGCCTCTTAATTACACTCAATAATCGTGAATTATTGGCCGAATGTTATGATTCTGAGATGTCAAAGCGTCTAGAATCAGAATGATATTCTAATGGCATGGCTGATAAGAAACAGCCTATTCGGAGTGAATGGGATGAACCATGACTCAAGGACAATTGCCGTCGATTCGTGGTATACATTGGAGTCCAGAAGGTGCTCTTGAATTCGTTAAGTCTTTGCCAGCGGATGCAGCAAAAGGAGAACTTTTGCGATTCGCTGCAGAAAGGCACGATGGCCATCTACAACTGATTGCAGCAGTTTGGGATTTCGTACATCGTGGCGAGCAGTCATTCGATGGTGAAGCATGGCATGACTTCTCAAGCAGATTCATCGATGCACTAAAACAAGGTCTATCTGGCCGTAAGAAAGTCAAGGGCTTGACAGAAGGAGAAATCATCCCTCGAAGAGATTCAGAACTTCATCTCGATAGAAGAGGTGACCGATTCCTAATCGATATCACGCTGTGCTTGCGCAGGCTTGCACACTACATGTCAATCAACAATGAAATGCGCATGGAATGGCAAAGGATGATGACAAGAACCCGTAACTTGGACACTCATTTGAAAGAAATTTTCACTGAAGGAATGGATACACCAGATGGTGGCAAATTCGGTGGCAAAGGTTTCCGTTCAACATGGCAAGAGGCTTGTGTTGCTGTTGCTACAGCATTGAACAGAGACCCCACTAACTCACCCGATTCACCTTATGATGGCGATTTTGTCGCTCCTATGATTCGTGATGTCGGATTGTGTATGGCAATGGGTGATTCTCCAGCGGACTTAATGACTGCACAAATGGGTAAGGTAGACTCGGTGATGAATGGAGGAATCGAAGGGGCAGGTGGCAGAGATTTGCACATTGGTTGTTTCCACCGCGGAGTGCTACCGCCTACAGCACCTCTGCCTATTGCTAGTGTTACTATGACTGGTATGGCTTTATCTTCATGGAAGAAAAACGACCAGCGTTTCCATGTAGCATGTATAGGCGAAGGCTCTTCTTCATCGGGAGAATGGTGGGAAGCTCTCAATCTTGCAGCGACGAGAGGTCTACCGATTACTTACATCTTGCAGAACAACCAAATCGCTTTAGATACTCCTCCGATAAACCAATCCAATGTTGAATTATGGGCAGATAAAGCCGTAGCAATGGGCATGCCCTCTTGGACAATAGATGGTTCAGATCCAGCATCTTGGCATTCTTCAGTTGCTTGTGCTAGAGAGTTCTCTCTGTCAGGGTGCGGTCCAACCTTAATCCATGTCGAGACGATGAGAGGTTGCGGTCATGCACATCATCATGATGATTTGTATTTGGGAGCACCTTCTGGAACCCCCCCGGGATATGTAGACAGCGAATTGCTTTCTTATTGGGAAGCAAAAGACCCTATTCCAACCCACAGAAAATTACTACTTTCTCTTGGAATCACAGAAGAGGATTTGTCGGTAATGGAAGCGGAAGAAGGAGAATTAGTCGATGCCGCACGTGAACATGTAGAAGCGATGGATTGGGCAAATCCAGAAACGGTGACAAAAGGCGTAACTTCCTTGCACGATGCTGATACTCACGAGGACCATTTGACCAGACTTTCAGGGTCTGCAATAATGGAAGAACATGAAGAAGTACTCAAAGTAGGCGAATGCTTACTTAATTACGCTGAAAGTGGAGGATGGACTTATTCTAGGGCTATCCAGCAAGCGATGTGTGATATCGCAGAACAATATGGAGACTCTACTATTTTCATGGGAGAAGACATGGAAGTAGCAGGAGCATTCGGAATGAACATACCCCTCAAAGCGAATGGTCATCAAGAAAAATTACTCGATATGCCTTTGTGTGAAGCAGTCATCATTCATTCTGCAACAGGTGCTGCATTAGCAGGTATGAGACCGATGGCAGAACTTCAATTTGGCGGATTTGCAGCATTAGCTCATAATGCATTACTGAATAATGCAGCAATGTTGAGATGGCGATGGGGGGCAAATGTTCCTTTGACCGTGAGGGTTCCACTCGGTGCAAGAACCCGCAGTGGCCCATTCCATGCAAATATGATTGAATCATGGTATGCTAACGACCCTGGTTTGGTAGTTGTTGCACCAGGCACACCTCAAGATGCATACGATTTACTTAGAGAGGCTGCTGATTTAGATGATCCAGTATTATTCCTTGAGCACATTGGACTGTATGGCTTGCGAGGTGGACTAACAGGATGGGGGCAAAACATCAACCAAAACGTTGACACTCAACCGGTTGAGGATGCAATCGCATCTGGAAAAAAGTTGAAAATCGGCAAAGCAGGAGTTGTTAGAGGTGGAAGAGATGTTACTTTGGTTACTTGGGGAGCGATGCTTCATGTCGCTAAGCAAGCCGCGGAAATCCTTTCACAAGAAGACATCGAGGTAGAGATAATCGATGTACGAACATTGATTCCATTCGATGCCGAGACGTGTGTTTCCAGCGTTTCAAGAACAGGAAGGTTGGTTATTCTGCAAGAGGGTCAATGGTTTGGCGGAATCGGTCATTCTATGCAATCAAGAATTATGGAAGAATCATTCTATGCTTTGGAATCAGCACCATTTGTTATTGGTGCTCTAGACACACCTGTTCCATTCGCACCACCGCTAGAGAACCACACCATTCCAAGTCTCGACCATGTAGTCAAGTCTCTTCGTCAAGTGGTTCAGGGATGAAGTTTGAAAGAACTGCACCAATGACTGGTGCAACGGTATATAGAATTAAATTCCCTTCACCGTTTACGATATTTGGCCCTAAAGTTCTAGCAGGGTTCATACTTGCACCTGTAAATTCTCCAAAGAAAAACGCCATAATTCCTACCATCGAACCTACGCCTAGTGCGAGCACAAACAGACTAGATTCTCTTCTAACAAGAACATGAATTGAGTACATCAACAATAACGTAATCGCAATTTCAATTCCCCAAGACATCCCCGATGAAACAGTCGGAACAGTAGAACCTGCAACCACTATCATTGCAGCAATCCATGCACCTATGCATTGAGCGATAATGTATCCCGGTAATGCTTCTGCCTCTAAGTCGCCCTTAGCAGCGAAAGCGATTGAAACTGCAGGATTGATGTGGGCTCCTGAAATCGGTTGAAATATCATAATTGCAGCAAATACACCAAAGCCAAAGGCTAGACTTACTCCTAATGAACCCCATCCGAGCGCTACAGAACCACATCCGAGAAGCACCATCAGGAAGGTTCCGCTAAATTCTGCGAAATAGCGGTTCCACATGAACATCCTACCCTCGATGGGATTGATGATTTTTCTCTATATATTTCGTAACCATCAAAGAGGTGTTTTGATTGTCGGGAATTATGGGAGGGGAGACGCGTAAGCAGGGAATCGTTCCTTTCCTTCAATGGAACGCTCTTCTCATTTCATTCGCACTTTTCGTTACATTAGCGGTTTTGGGAAGCATCACTGCTCAAAATGATTGGACAAATATTGGCATCTTGCTCGTGCTGATAGTTATCGCACTAGCTCTATTGATTACGTCTGCCGACTTCTTTGTTGAAGGCGCTAAAGGATTAGCCCGTAGAGCCGGAATGGCCGAAGTTGTAATCGGCCTGACAATCGTTAGTATTGGGACCTCATTACCAGAAATCTTGGTTACAGCATCCGCTTCAGCATCCTCTGGAAGCGACCCAGCAATGATGGATTTGGCAGTAGGTAATATCTATGGTTCGGTCTTGGTACAAATCACTCTTGTATTGGGCATAGTAGTTGCTTTCAAGCCTTTGGAAATTAGGCCAGCTTGGCTTAGAAGAGATGGTCTGTTGATGTTAATGTCAATAGTTCTACTAACCGCATTACTTTGGGAAGGAGGCGGTCTTTCTAGAATAGAAGGAGGAATTCTAGTTCTGATTTACTGTTTGTATATCACTTGGCTATTGAGCGATACAGAAAAGATTCGTGAAGATGAGCAACAAGTTGTTGTAGGAATAAAGAAATCAGATTTCAGCCTAACTGGAACGGCATACATATTCATGGTAATATTTGGTCTATCATTAGCGGTATACTCTGCCAATGAACTGGTGAAATATGCGTGTGATATTGCATACAAACTGGACGTTCCTCATGCGATTGTAGGTTCTACTATGTCGGGCCTAGGAACCTCATTACCTGAACTGACTGTAGCTATGGTGGCGGTAAGAAAGAGCCAGGGGGTTGCGATTGGTACATTGATTGGTTCCAATATTACCGATCCATTATTGTCGATAGGAATCGCAGCATTAATTTCACCGATTTCGCTGACTGAAGCATCATATGATTTGACAATGTATCTAATCATTCCAGCAACCCTTCTAGGAGTTTCGCTCTGCTTAGGAATGATGTGGACAGGATTCAGATTTAGCAGATTTGAAGGCGGTATTCTAATCGCATTCTATCTTTTGTTCATATTATCACTTGAATTACAAAGACAAGGCTATCTAACGATTTGAGATGATAGTACTGCTTATGCGCCATGGCCCTGTGGGGGGAACATGGTCGACTTCCAATTGGACGAAATGCAAGAGATGTTGCGCGAACTCGCACATGAATTTGCTGTAGATGAAGTTCGACCTAATGCAGAGCACTGGGATTTGAATTCAGAATATCCAAAAGAAGCGATTAATGCAGCGCATGAAATGGGTCTTCTCAACCTTCACATTTCCGAAGACTATGGCGGCCCAGGCCTTGGCTCGATGGAAGAAGTTCTCGTCAATGAAGAACTTGCTTGGGGCGACCCAGGATTTGCAACAGCAGCGTATGCAACTAGTCTTGCTTGTGCTCCACTGATTACTGGTGCAACTCACGAACAGAAGGACAAGTATCTCAGAATGGTTGCAGAAGAAGGTGCACTCGCCTCCTATGCGGTTACTGAACCAGGTGCAGGTTCTGATGTGGCAGCATGTCAGACTTTGGCCGTAAGAGATGGTGATGATTACATCATCAATGGCTCGAAGATGTGGATTACTGGTGCTGGCAAGGCTGATTGGTTCTTCGTATTGGCAAAAACAGATCCCGAAGCAGGATACCGAGGGATGTCTGGTTTCATTGTCGATGCAGATTCCTCTGGACTCTCGTTGGGTAAGAAAGAGAACAATATGGGCCAAAGGTGCTCAGACACTCGTTCAATCACATTTGATGATATGCGAGTACCTGCAGAAAACCTCTGTGGCGGTTCCCAGTCAGGTGGATGGATGAATGCAATGAAGGCTTTCGATATGAGCCGTCCAAATATCGCAGCACACGCCACCGGACTAGCAAGAGCGGCTTACGAGCATGCATTGCAGTATTCAAGTGAGCGCCAAACTTTCGGAAAACCTCTCCACCGTCACCAAGCGATACAATTCATGTTAGCGGACATGAAAACAAAAATCGAAGCCTCAAGAATGTTGACTTGGAAGTCAGCAACCGAATCAGACGGTGGAATCAGTAATACCGAATCGGCAGCACACGCCAAAAGATTTGCAGCCGATACTGCAATGGAAGTTACTACCGATGCAGTACAAGTCTATGGCGGATACGGATATTCTGAAGAATACCCGGTTGCAAGACTAATGCGTGGCGCCAAGGTAATGCAAATCTATGAAGGAAGTAGCCAGATTCAGCGCATGATCATCGGTCGTGAAATTACCAAGGACCTGTGAGAAAGATGGCCAAAGGTGTTCCAGCCATTGTTTTGGCTGCGGGAGCCTCAACTAGGCTTGGTCAAGATAAGGCTCTGGTGAAGTGGGGAGAAGAAACCTTGGTCTCTCGCTCAGTACGTCTGTTAAACAATAGCGGGTGTTCGCCTGTAATTGTGGTAACAAGGGCTGAATTACAAGTCGATGTAATGCTGGAATCACCCGGTGCTTCGGTTGTGGTAAATCCTGTGCCTGAAGATGGACGAACAGGTTCTTTGCAAGTGGGCCTATTGTCTCTAATCAGTGAATTAGGAAGAACTCCCAGGAAAGTTTTAGTTTGCCCCGTAGACCGTTGTGGCTGGAATCTTGATACAGTAAAATCGCTATCGGAGTACAATGTCAACACTTCACCAATCCCAAGCGGCCATCCATTGTTATTGTGTGATGTCGAAAAGGTACTTTCACTACCTAAGGATGCATCCTTGCGAGAAAATCTCGAGATTCAAAGAATCGAAGCGTCCGGCGAGCATATGAACATCGACACTCCCGCAGATTTGGAGGCATTACAATGACTGCCAGAATTTTGCAATGGGCTCTTGACCAGTTGGCGCTGAATCGATGTGTAGGCATTGCAAGTGTGGTTTCAACTTCTGGTTCAGTTCCCGGAAAAGTAGGCGCAAGGCTCGCTCTAACCGAGTCAGATATAGAGGGAACTGTGGGAGGAGCCGGCCTTGAAATGAAGATAGTTTCTCGCCTGCAAGAACTACTTCAAGAAGCAAGTAAACCATGTGGTGAAGTAGTAACTTATGGCTTGAACAAAGGGGCTAAGGGCTATGAGGTACAACCTCTAGACAGTTTATGTGGCGGCCGAGTAACGGTCGCTTTGGAGATTCTGATTCCTATGCCACATATTCTTCTAATGGGCGGTGGGCATTGTGCTAAGGCTATCGCTGAGGCATGCAAACCACTTGATTGGAAGTATTCGGTTCAAGATTCTAGGTCTGAATACGCAACCTTGGAAGGAGCTAGCGAGACTCATCATTCTTGTCCAAAGGATTTCTTGATGGCAGAAAATCAAGAATCGCTTTCCCGATTTAGTGATATCTTACTATTGGGGCACGACTGGAAAGAAGATGAGGAGCGCTTGTTAGGTCTGTTGTTTGCAGGTTATAGTGGACGATTAGGAGTGATTGGTTCTAAAGCAAAGTGGAATGCTTTCACCACAGTCGCTCTTGAAGCAGGAATCGAACAAGAAAGGCTAGATCAAGTCAATTGCCCAATAGGATTAGACATTGGTGCAGAAAGCCCTGAAGAGATTGCTATTGCTGTGCTTGCAGAGATTCTTGCTGCACACAAAGGGGTTAATCTTTGAAGATGTATTTTCTGTAATGACGCAATTCTTCAACCGATTCGATAATGTCATCCAATGCACGATGAGATTCTTTCTTCTCGTATCTAGGTAGTTCTGGGTACCACCTATTGACCAATTCTTTGATGGTTGAGACATCTACTATTCGATAATGTAGCATGTCTAATACCTCTGGCATTTCTTTTGCGAGAAATGCTCTATCATTGTGAATAGAATTGCCGCATAGAGGCGCAGCACCTAATTCTATATTTTCACTCAAGAACTCACAGGTTTGACGAATCGCTTCGCCAAGACTGACGCCTTCGCTATGAATTCGCTCAACGAGTCCGGATGAGTTATGGTGGGTCGTATTCCATTCATCCATGTTCTCTAGAAGTTCTTCGCTAACTTTGATTGCAAGGTTTGGACCCTCTGCAATAATATTCAATTCAGCATCTGTGATAATGGTGGCAATTTCGATAATTGATTCATGCTCTAAGTCTAGACCAGTCATCTCTAGATCTATCCACACCATCTCCTTCGCCATAGTACTCCCAGGCCTGCAAGGTGTTTCATAATGGCGGATGAATCATAACGGTACGAAATCAATCTTCACATTGCCATTAGAAGCGATTGAAACTACTGGCTTGAAGCCCTCGTGAGGCGTGTTAGCAAGTGATTTCTGGATTGCATTCATCACTGAAGAGTCTAGTTGTAAATCATATTCGATTGCGCTTTGTTTTGTTGAGACCTCTTCCTCTTCAATGATTTCTTCATCCTCATCTTCTTCCTCAACGATTTCGACTTCGTCTTCCTCATCTTCTTCTTCCATTTCGTCTTCTGAGGTTACTGGTTCAGGAATTGGTTCCATCTCCTTTTTGTCTCCACCACCAAGATTCTCGATTATTGCATCTTTTGCTTGAGTAAAGTCTTCTGTGAACAAAGTGGAAACCTCTCCCATTCGGGAAATGTAAGCAAATCCAAATCCTAGGGCAACAACTCCCATGAACATCCAAGTAACGTATGTGTATAGGGAGGTATCGAATGTGAACGAGAGCATGAATAATGAGAATATCGTTCCCATTGAACCGATTCCTCTTCGCCATGGTGTTTCGGTTTCATCTCTAAATCCTTGAACCGCGATTCCAGATAGGAATGCAGCCCATACCGCCCACATCATCTGTTCCAATTCTGTATCACCAATCGCCCATGATATACCGATTAAGAAGTAGACAATTCCCAATTGTCCAATTCTATCGATCCAACCATAGTATTCAATTTCATCATTCCAGTCAAAGATATTCCAATTCCAGGCTACTTCGGTCTTGGAAGCGATTATTGTCATCAATATTCCACTTAACATCAGTACAGTTCCAACAAGTACATCTTGTACAGCATCTGCTTGTTCTAG
Organism: uncultured Candidatus Poseidoniales archaeon; assembly: GCA_964516645.1. Taxonomy (GTDB): domain Archaea; phylum Thermoplasmatota; class Poseidoniia; order Poseidoniales; family Poseidoniaceae; genus MGIIa-K1. Next base: position 33,997 of record CAZEXE010000002.1, on the reverse strand, counting down.
TCTTTCAAGAACATTCCAAACCGCAAATGCATGTAGGAGCGGTAGTGCTAGGACAGAATATTTTTGACCGTTTACAAATGCATCATATGTAGCCCATATTGCTCCAATAATTGTACCGAGTCCCTTGAGTGCAGTCCAAGAGAATGTAAGACAAATGATGGTCCATGTTCTCATAACAGAGGTTAACCTGTCACGAGATTCTTCGGTATTCAAATTGAAAACTGTAGTTATATAGGATTCATCATCTACAACTTCGTCTGCCCACTTGTATAGCCATCCATTGGCGCTGCACTGATTGAGGATTAAGGTAAAGATACCAGTTCCCAATAAGCTGTGAGTGATGAAATCGACGCCTTCGAAGTGACTGAAGTTTGAATCGTTGGCATAGCCAATCCAGAATGAGATAAATGCAAACATAGGAGTCCATGGAATCAAATCTAACTTTCCAATCAACCAAGAATATATTGTTAGCAAGATTGTTATGAACAACAACAGCCAACTTGCTTCAGGTAGTACTCCATAGACGCCTATGGTTAACCAGAACGCGGGAATCGCAATCGGTGCTTCAGTTTCATTGCCATCACCATATTGTTTATCCATTACCGCCTTGACTAAAATCATTAGATTTGTGATGGACATCAAGATGAATGCAAACCTACTCAATCCGAGAATAGTAACCTCTGTTGGGTCATATGATGTGAAATCAATTACGGCCAGTATTTCAGCCATTATCGCACCATCAGAAACAAATCTATCTCCACTCATTCCGTCTCCAAATAATAGAAGTGCAATCGGTGCAGCACATAGAACGAAGTTTAACCTGTGTTTCATTGCTCTTTGGAATACCAATAGATACATTGGAACGAATAGTAATCCTCCACTCGTATCGAATAGTCCCAGAATAAGCAATCCTATCAAAGTGGCAATGTCTGCTTTTCGACTCAATGAATCTTCATTGAGACCTTTATTGTCCAACATTATCGAAATTCCAAGAGGACCTGCAAGTAATAGCAAATCGAAGAAGATCATCGAACTATACAACTCTCCAATTTCACTTCTAGCAGCGTTAAGGCTGAAGGCCATTGGTGCAGCGACTGCAATCATTGTCAGGGTTGCAATCATCCTTCCAGCAGAGGACGCTTCTTCTTCTCTAACTACTTCCGCTACAATTATTCCGATTGGAACAACCATCAATAGAGTCCAAACAATATTCTCTGCTAAGTCATTCAGGCCTACTGCTGTCAATGAGACTGTGAATAGAATCATCGGGCCAATTAGACTCATACGTCCTAGAGGACCCCAGGAGTAATCCAATGGATTATGTTCACCACTACTATCTTCTGGCACTACCCAAGCATTGGTCGAGGTATCGTATACAGGCATCATTTTCCTTCTGGTACCTTCTGCCCAATTCATTAGAACTCCAATGTCTAATTCGATTGTTCTGAATTTTCGCATTGAAGCATATACAACCAATCCAACCAATGCAAGAGTGATATTGAAACCATCGAGGTTTGAAGCGATGCTGTCAGGTAGTGGAACTTCTAATCTATCAAACACAGACAGAATTATCGCGATTACCATTGAACCAGCAGTTGCAGATGAAGCTTCGAATGCCGTTTGCTTGTCTCCTGATTTTTCAGCTTCAAGCATCATCATGAATGATGAAATAATTGCATAGAGGAATAATGCCCACGGTGTGTATGGGTCATCACCGAATAATACCGATTCTGACAATACCAGCAAACCGAGTGTGACGAAATGCGCCCAATCTGAAAGGTGCCCCTTTTGTCTACCGATTTCGCCACTCATCAATACAACGATTAGGATGGTAAACTCTAACCACCCAGGCTCAAATCCTCCCATGAAATGAGATTGTGCAAAGAAGGAGAATCCTACTGCAATCATCGTCATGTTTGCTACCCAAGTTCTGGTAACCTTGGAAATTACCAGTAGGTAAGGTAGCATGATTAGAGTAGTAACCCAAGGAATTAGTCCAGCACTTGGTGTAATTAGGAATAGGCTAGCAGCTAATCCAATTGGCATGTAAGGAATTCTACGCATTAATGTTGCAGGGAAATATGCGGCAAGAACAGCAAGCCACAAACCAACTTGCAAAGTCAAGTATGGTTCGAGCACTCCCAAATCGTATTGCCTAATCGGACCTAGAATTAATTCAAAATCGCCTTCTCTTGCAATAATCATTGCTAATACTACTTCTCCAACTAAGAACGCAGAAGTCCATTGCATCAAATCTTGTCTTAGACGACGGTCTGCAGCAAGAATTCCTTGTACTGCGATAATGAATACTAGTAATGATAATGCTCCACCTGAGCCAACATCTTCGTTGTTGTATTCATACAGTAAGGGCAATAATCCTGAAGTTACCGCTACAACTGAGAAGATAATTCCACTATTTGCGCGTAATGCTAACCACATCGAGAGAGATGCTAATGCAATCATTGAGATTCCCAGTTCCCAAGAAACGATATTGTTAGACCACTCCATCCAGATACTTGAACCGATTAGAGCAACAACCAATGGAGTGAATGTTGTAACCGACCATCCAAAGGTCGTAACCCCTTTCAGTCTCATCAAGTACAATGTTTGAGCGATTGCAAGGGCTAGGGTGGCAGCCATTTGCAAGTAAATCGCGTTTGCGGAAGGAATCCAACCTACACTGCCTGGATCAGGCCCTGTTGCAGGGATGAACCATTCAACTCCTTGTTCTGCTAAGAAGCCGATAAGCCATCTTGAACCCCATAGAGTTCCAACAGCTAAGAAGAAAAATGCGACACCCAACATGTAGTCGTGCACATTTTGTAATTCATTACCACCTTTCCGCCTTTGGAATTCGACCAAAGATATCGCTAGGAATCCTGAGAGTAATCCTCCAAATCCGAGTACTAAGAATTCAGACTGACCAGTATCTTCTCCACCAAAAGCGATTGATAGCAATCCTGCCCAAATTGCAATCATTGCAATTCCAAACAGGATTAACTGAGCAAATTTTTGCATTCCAGAATCGATAATATTTGCAGGTTTTCCGATAGTTCCCATTTTTACTGCAGGCGCTGCAACAGCATCAGCAGATAGGCTCCCAATACGTTGTGAGAGCGTTCTTTGATTAGTCGGTCTTTGCGGTCTAGATGGCGAGTTACCCATAATTCTCGGCAATTTTATGATTGTAGGGCTTTTCAATGTTGAGCCGGCAAAGTCTTACAATCTCCGATTAATCAATTATTTCCGCTTCAACCACTTCTTCGATATCTGTATCGTGTACGTGTAACACTTCTTTGCTTGATTCGTTCTTCATAAATGCAATTAGCAGAACTATTGAGAGAATTATGGCTGCGAATACTGAACCGTAAACGACGAAATTGATTGATGATTCTACAGGATCCGTTTTGACCAGAACTTCATCCGTCAGTAAAATATCAATAGAAATCAATGGACTGGAAGTTGTTCCATCCAATCCTCTGACTGAAAGAGTGTGATTTCCGTGAATCATTATTCCTGGTAGATGTTCTAATTCGTGAACTATTTCTTCGTACTCCAATATTACAATATTTTCATGGTGATATGAATGAATGTTTGACCAAGAGTCACGTAAGTCATTACTCATCCATTGAATAGTGTCGACTCCTTGGCTGATGTTGATTTCGATTGTAGAACCTGGGCCTAACAAAACACTACCATTAGAATTCAATGAATTTTTTACAGATAGAGAAATGTTGGAGTTGAAAGTATACTGCTGATTGTATTCAGCGGCTTCAATAACCGATTCTAATGCATTAACATGGCCGTGGCCATAGACATTGTTTTGCCTATTTTTTGGGATTAAGTCTTCAGCACAAGGCTGGTTTCCTGCCATAGTAACCTCTTCTGGACTAAGTGGATAAGTGCACCAACGATAAGTTGCAGTTTCTTGCATGATATTTCTGATGTCGAACGGAGAGAGGTTTGGATTTGCTTGGAGCATTAGTGCTCCAACGCCAGCCGCTCCCGGAGTTGCCATGCTAGTTCCACTCATTCCTGTGTATTGGTCACCTGTATTGTATTCAACAGACATGATATTGCTACCCATATATGCAATATTTGGCTT
>CAZEXE010000002.1:19352-29792 GCA_964516645.1 uncultured Candidatus Poseidoniales archaeon | reverse complement strand
GGTGCCATCCCCATATGTTCGTAGGTTGGTGCTCCAGTACCTGCAGTAGTTCCTCCACAGTGAGAGCCATGCCCTTGGTCATCATATGGGAAATCAGTTCCATTGGTGTTACCTGGGTTGTTTACAGCATCATAGAATCCTAGAATCTTAGGATCGTTGGTCATTGGGTCATCATCTTGGTCATCAAGGCTAGAATGGTTTCCATCTAGGCCTGTGTCTATGATTGCAACTGTTGTTCCAGAGCCGTCATATCCGGTTTCAGCGAACGCCACATCAACACCATGGCCTATTCTTGCATCGTTATTTACAATAATCAAAATTCCGTCCAATTCAATCATTACTATGCCCGGAAGATCTCTCAATGCGAGTAATTCAGTCACAGGAACTCTACCTGCAAGAGCATCAATTCCGTGAAGGATGAATTGATGCTGATAGTCGACATTTCGTTCGAGCATGTCAATTTCTTCTTGACCAGGGGTATAATAGAAATCAATAATCAAAGGCAATGTGTTGTCCTCGTCGAGGAAAATGGGGTTGTCCATATGCAGTTCAACCATGTCTCCAATTTTGTTTTGATTGCGGTCAACGGTGGTATCAGTCCACCATCCTTGAGGCTCACCAGCATCGTCAATTGCGGCAGAAACTGGTATGGTTGCAACAAGCAATGGCGCTACTAGAATAAATAATCCAAGCAAACTGAATGTACGTCTGTATCTGCTCATTTCATTCACCGCGCTACGCGCGAACTAGCAATAGTGTTTGAACCCTATGTATCCATGCGAAAACGGCAGAGAAGTCAAAGCCACCAGTCTGTACGCCTAGATATGGGGCTTCAAAACTGGTTTAGCAGAGTTTTGATGTCTACATGGTTTCGAGAGATTACGGTTATCGATGTAGAGAATTTACCTACTGATAGGGGGGCAATTATTGTTTCTTGGCACCCTGGTGGTCTGTTTGACAATATGTTGACAAAGGGGCTTCTTCCAGGAAAGCAGGTCAAATTCGATGGGATAATTGATGATGATGAGGAATTGGAATACTTATCTTCACAAGTTGCTGCTGGTAATAATGTCGTAGTGTTCCCAGAAGGAGAATCCCATACTTCACCAAAGACCAAAGAGATTCAAGATAATGCAGCAAGAATCGCTCTTAGAGCAGTTGAATTGTCAGGAGATAACAAACCGGTAATCATTCCAGTTGGAATTCATTATAGTCGCAAGCACTACTTTCGAGAAAGAGTTGCATTAACCGTTGAAAGGCCAATAGAAGTCAATGGGACAATCGAGGAATTGAGCGAAATAATCTCTGGAGAAATTTCACGTGCATCACTATCTCGTGACGATTGGAAAGATAGAGAACTTATTTGGAAAGCACGTTCAATCATTCGTGCTGAGCGAAGAAGGCAGAATCCTGAACTAGAGAAATTAGCAACTTATGGTGAAGGAGTAATCGGTGCAAGGCGCGTTAGAGCCGCTTGGGAATGGCTTGCAGTAAATGATGAAAAGAAATGTGAAAAGTTAGTGCGAAGAACTCGTAAACATATGTCTAAATTAGATTCACTCGATCTCAAACCACATCATGTAGATTCACGGCCTAAATCGGTAACTGCCAAAGGCTTTGCTAAGTCTATTTTTCTCTGGTTATTCGCTTGGTCATTCATGTTAGGTTTCGTTACATTTAGTGCGATTGTGGGGTCGTTTCCACCATTCTTGTTTGTCGTTTCAATCGACAGAACATTTGGGCGTAAAATGAAGGAAACTAGTCGTGGCGCATTGAAGTTGTATACTGCATTGGTTGCCTATCCGATTTGGTGGTTTATTTCAGCCAGTGCCTTTACTTGGGCATTGCTTTCAGATTCAAGCCCATTTGCGGGCTTAGCAGATTATAGTGTACTAATCGAATTTTTGTTCTCTCTTCCAGCATCTCTGGTCTTGCCATTGATGATATGGTGGATGCCAACCGCAGGTAGATTGCAAGTGAAATTGTACTCTAAAGGCAAGTCTTCTTGGAGAAGAATGCGGTTGTGGGCAAAGTGGCGAAATCCCTCATTTGATTGGGATAATTTGTGTAATATGCAACAGGAATTAGCTGCGGATTTGGTGCGGATTGGAGATGGCTTGATTCTACCAGGGGATGAAGATTGGATTGAGCCGATTGCAGGTAAAGACGATTTCACTGCAGTAGGCCTGCGAGCGTGAAGAATATCTTCGATTCTGAATGCAGTTAAGTGGAAAATCAGTGCCAATGCTGAAAGGGTGATTCATTCTCCCCCTGTTTGGTTGGTGTCAACTATGGTCGGAAAAGAGCATGTTTCGATGATTCCTGCAGCACCTTCCAAAGTTTGGTCTGCAGAAGTAAACGGCCAGTCACATGAGGTACTAGCGCCCTCAAATGCAATTTTACTCGACGTGCTTAGAGACAAGGTAGGATGCCTTGGCGTTAAGCGTGGATGTGATATGGGAACTTGTGGTTGTTGTACTGTGATGATAGACGGACAACCCCGACTCTCCTGCCTTACCATGGCTCAAGATGCAGGAGGTTGTAGTATCACAACAGTAGAAGGTCTAGCCGATGGCGCACATCTCGCTCCAATTCAGCAGTGTTTTGCAGAGCATGGAGGATCTCAATGTGGTTTTTGTACACCAGGATTTTTGGTTACTTCTCAAGCCTTATTGAATCAGAATTCTAATCCTACTGACTCCGAAATTGCTTGTGCAATTGAAGGAAATTTGTGTAGATGTACTGGGTATCAGCAAATAATTGAGTCAATTCAGGCAGCAGCAGCAATTCACCGGGGCGATAGTGAAGCAACGCCCCCTTCTAGCGATGCGCATTCAGACCCACATCCAAGCGGCCCCAATTGATTCGAGGTGATGACATGAGCAAGGATTATGTTCAGCAGCCTGGGAGTAACAAGGATGTCAGAGTCGATGGCAAGAGAGTTGCTGGAAAGATGAGATTTAATCCGCCAGGTTCTGGCGGTTCGAAGCCAGAAATGTCTCCTAGAGACATGGATTTCATACCTGAACTAGAAGGTGGCAATGAAGAGCAACCAGCAGGCGGTCATTTTCAGGACAAATACCGAACAGGAACTACTGTTGGTAAGCGAACACCTCTAGTCGATGCAAATGCAAAGGTTACCGGACAAGCATGGTATGGCGATGATGTAAGATTACCAAACGAAATTATCGGCAGAATTGTTAGGTCTCCACATCACTATGCGAAAGTAAAGAGCATAGATACCTCGAAGGCTGAAAGTCTTCCGGGAGTTATTGCGGTTTCCACGGGTGTTGATGCTCCGAACAAATTCGGTGTTTTACCAGTAACAAAAGACGAGCATGCAATGGCTGTTGAGAAAGTTAGGCACGTTGGCGATTTGGTTGCCTGTGTTGCTGCAATAGATGAAGAAACTGCACGTGAAGCAGCATCATTAATCGAGGTTGAATACGAAGTTCTAGATGCAGTACATGACCCCAAGAAAGGTCTGTTAGATGTGGATGAACCAATCCATTGGAGAGGGCAATATCACATCGGTTCTACCAATGTGCAAAAGAGAGTTTTCCAAGAATTCGGTGACCGTTCAAATCTTGAAAATTCAACGGCCACTCATCATGGTAAATGGAAATTCATGGGGGTTAACCATGGGTTTACAGAGCCTCATGCAGTTGTTGCACATTGGGATTCTAATGGAAGGCTACAACTGTACACTCCCCAACAGGTTCCTCACTATGCTCACAGAGCACTGGCTACTGTTCTAGAGGTCCCTATGCACCAGATCAATGTGGTTCGAACATTTGTTGGTGGCGGATTTGGTGGAAAATCCGACCCCTTCCCACACGAAATGTGTGCTGCAATTCTAGCAAGAAAGGCAGGGAGACCAGTTAGGATTACATTCGATAGAGAAGAAGTGTTCTGGGTTAACCGTGGCCGTCACCCCTCTCATATCGAGGTGAAAATTAACGCAGATGATGAAGCAAAGATTTCCGGTTTCGATATCGACGCACTAATCGATGGAGGAGGTTTCGCATCTTTCGGTCACGTAACCTCATATTACAACGGAGTATTAGCAACCGCTCCCTACGAGTTGGGTTCATTCCATTACACAGGTGCCAGAGTTTGGACTAACAAACCTGCAAGTGGTGCGATGAGGGGGCATGGTGCGGTTAACACCCGATGTGCAATTGAGGTTGGATTGGATGATTTGGCAGAGCAATTACAAGTCGACCCTCTCGATTTACGCCTAGCAAATCTATTGCCTCCTCACTCAAAGACAATTACAGGATTCCGAATCACATCTAATGGTATGCGCCAAGCTCTTGAAAGAGTTCGCGAAGGCAGTAATTGGGATGAAAAATTCCGTAAAATGCCACTTGGTAAGGGAATTGGAATCGGCTGTGGATTCTTTATTTCAGGCTCCGGTCTACCAATCCATTGGGACCCAAACAATTTCCCACATGCTACTGTACATATCCAAATCGACATGGATGGCGGAGTGACTGTTCATACCGGTGCTGCAGAAATCGGGCAGGGTTCGACCACTGCAATTGCCCAAGTGGTTGCAGAAGTCTTAGCATTACCATTGGACATGATTCACGTTCGATCGCATGAGAGCGATACCAGTCCAGTTGACCTTGGTTCATATTCCTCAAGAGTAACTTTCATGAATGCAAATGCAGCGATAGGTGCAGCTTTGGAGATTCGTGAAAAATTGCTTAATTCAGCTAGCGAAATGCTAGAAGTTTCTCCCGAGTTGCTAATCTTGAACGATAGAAGAATCTACAACAAGAAAGACCCAGCGCAAGGTATTTCTTATCTTGACGCATTGCACAAATCTCAGGAAGATACAGGTGCATTAATCGCAAGTGGCGCATATCGTACTCCTCCAATGGGTGGTGTACACAAAGGAGCGGCAGCGGGTCTTGCTCCCGCATACTCCTTTTCTGCATATGTTGCTGAAGTCGATGTCGATGTTGAGACAGGATTAATCAAGTGTACAAATGTCTGGGCAGCACATGATTGTGGTAAAGCATTGAATCCGCTTGCTGTCGAAGGTCAAATCATTGGATCTTGTCACATGGGATTAGGTCAAGTTCTTTCAGAACAGATGGTTTATGGACGAACAGGACATCTCCAAAATCCGAATTTGTTGGACTACAAGATTCCGAGTGTTCATGAAATGCCAAATGTAACTCCAATAATCATCGAATCGTGTGACCCAGAGGGTCCATTCGGTGCTAAGGAAGCAGGCGAGGGGCCTCTATTACCAATACTTCCAGCGGTAGTAAATGCGGTGTATGATGCGATAGGAATTCGTATCAATGACCTACCACTAACTCCCGATAAGGTTTGGGCAGCGATTGCCAAGAAGATGAAAGTAGAAGGTCTAGAAGACGCTCAAGATTTGCCTACTCCTCGCTTAGATTTCTCTGAACTACAACAAAAGTTGGCCGATAGGGCGGCCGAGCACAACTTGCGTGATGTGCGACGACAAAGATACGAAGATGATGAGCCATATCTCAATGGAGTTTTGTTTGGTCTTGACCCTAACCTTCCACCTGAAGAACAAGATGATACATGGACAATTTCAGTCAGGCCAGATGATAATCAAATTGAGGGCCTTGGTCTAGCAGGAACTGCTTGGACCAAAAAAGAGCAAAGACATATGGGGGGTGAGAAGTAATGCTGATGCCACCGTTTGAACTTCATCGCCCAGCAACTGTTGATGAGGCCTGCAGTATTGCAAGTGAACTTCTTGCATCAGGGCAAGAATTTGATTGGATTGCAGGAGGAACGGACCTCATTCCAAATTACAAGTGGCACATCAATACCAAACCACATGTGATTTCATTAGCGGCTATAGAGGGCGTCTCAGATATTTCGATGACTGAAATCGGTTGTATGGCTCGCCTGCATGATATTGCTGAAGGCGGCCAAGCCCACACATTAGTCGCAGAAGCTGCAAGCAAAGTTGCTTCTTCACTCATCCGTAGAAATGCAACACTGGGAGGTAATCTTTGCTTGGATACTCGCTGTTTCTGGTTTAATCAGGCAGAAGAATGGCGAAGCAGTATTGACTGGTGTCACAAGTGTGATTGTGGTACAGGTTCGGATTGTCGAGTTATTCCAAATCAAAACGAATTATGCGTTGCGACATACCAAGGAGACCTCGCTCCTACTTTGATGGTGTTGAATGCAACCGCACACCTAATCGGCCCGAATGGCGCTCGCTCAATGCTATTGCATGAATTCTATCAGTTGGATGGAATGACAAGGAATGTACTACAACCTGGGGAATTTATGCTCAAAGTTACTCTTCCTGATGATGCAGGAGATTGGATTGGTTCTTATCGAAAACTCAGGGTAAGAGAATCTTGGGATTTCCCTGAGGCTGGAGTTGCTGCTGCTTGGAAGAATGGTGACAGAAGTACGATGAGAATCGCCACTACTGCTTTGGAAAGCATTCCACGCAGACATGATGAAGAGGTAGCAGCATCCAATGGGGATGTCAAAGCGATGGCTGATGCGATTTTTGCGTCGACAAAACCTGTAAACAATACGGCCTTACCTCCAAGGTATCGCAGAAACATGATCAAGGTGTTAGTCAAGCGCGCTTGCGAGGAATGAAAATGAGGAAGTTGATAATCACAATTTTATTTGTGGCAATTTTCTCTCCACTAGTAAGTTCACAAACTCCCAACCCAGAAAATCTGTCCTGGTCACTTGGATGGGATGATGATGAAGAACCGGCTATTATGGAACTAGATTCTTCGAACAATTTCGAAATCGTTTTAAAATTCTGGATTGAAAATTCAAGACCAGTTCCCTCAGATTTCGAGATTGATGTTCAAATCGAATACCCCGAATTCGATTGTAATGAAAATGAATTTTCAATAGATTCTCCTAGTAAAGTATCTGTTGATGCAAGTACTAACGAGACATTTGAATATACAATATCTGGTAATGGTTATGGGAATTATGATGGTTGGCTTTGTCCAGCGAGTAATATATTTTCAACAGAATTATCAGTGTCTGATTTGGTCATGGCAGGTCAAGCAGGAGATGGTTCAAAACAAATCGAACGGGATTTAAAATACTCAGAAGTTTATGATTTGCAGTTAGATTTCTCAACTAATTATCAACAATTAACGGTCAAATCAGGGACAAACGAATTTATTTCCTTAGAAATTTATAATGCGGGCAACTCACCAGACGCAATCTCAAGTTTCTCTGCCCACTTCGAAGGTTGTCCACAGATGGATTATGCAGTAGAATCTGAGGATGATTTCAAGTCTACTTTAGAAACTCATGGCTCGACTATTGGCAAAGTTGAGTTAATTGCGTCACCGAGTCATCCTGACAAGATGTGTGAATTCTATGTCAAAGTGGTTAGTGAAGGAAATGGGCGAAGCTACTTAGGTGGGACAGAATTCAAAGTAGAAGCCCCAGATATCAAGGAAGAGGAAGATGGGGCAGAAGAAGCAGAAGAAAACGGGGGCTCAGAATCATCAGAATTAGGAGCCGAATCCTCCTCAATGCCGGCAATATCTTCTCTATTGTGTGTAATCACTGTGATATTTTCCGCATTTATCCGTCGAAAAACGCAATAAATCCTCCATTTTTCGGGGATGATATTCAATTATTCTAGTTGATACTCGCACAATTTTTTCGCTCAAGCCACGATAACCTATATGAGTGGGTTGAAATTGCGAGAAATGCTGCGTTTGCTTGTGGCCGTTTTTGAGGTGATATGAGATGGCCGATGAAGAAGCAACTGCCGTCAAGTTGGAAACTTGGTTGTTGGTTGGATTCATCGTAGCAATGCTGCTTTCAACTACCGTTATTATCGCCACCTCTGCGAACAAGACAACTGTTTATTCTGCTTATGTCACCGATGAGGAACAGAATGTCCAGTACCAACAGGTCTCGTCAATGCGCGATTCATTAGGTAAGGGCGGCATGGATTATGTTGTAGCGAATACAATGTCTACTCCAATGTTAGTTAACGATTGGAGAGAACCACATCGAACAATGTTAGTTATTGCTGCACCAGAGAAGCCATTCGATAATGCTGAAGCAGAGGCGCTTTACGAATTCGTTACCGAGAAAGGCGGAAAGGTAATTATTGCAGCGAATTCAACAAATGCACAGACCGTTGCAGACAAATTTGACGTCAAGTTCTTCGATGCACCAGTGGTTGATCCTAATCGCTACTACGAAGTAGCAAGTCAGACCGGAGAAGCAGAGCCTGCAGATTCACGAAAACTATGGGCAGTCGCTGGAGTAAACAAGGTCTGGGAGGACCAGTTCGAGCGCAGACCATACTGCAGTGATGATGCATTGCAGGACAGCGAGAGATACGGTGATTGTGCACTTCCAATTCTATTCCATCGTCCAACAGCTATTCAAGTCTTAGATGACGAGGATTCTTCACGAAATGTCAAGGTTTTAGCCCACGCATCTGGCTCAGCATTTGTTGCTAGAGAAAACATGGATGCAAACGACCGAGACAACCCGATTCTTGGAGGCAATAATACTGGATTAATCATTAGAATGGATTATCCAGGAATTGAAGCCATCGATCAAGTAAAGGGTGTTAAAGAAGGAACTGTGGATGTCACAGGTAGTATCGTGTTTGTATCAGACCACTCTGTCTTAGCAAACCACCTTTGGGATATCGCTGATGCCGAAGTAACTGGTAAGCAGCAATGCGACTCTGGATTCTATGGCGAGCGCCCATGTTGGGACTCACTATTATCCTCTACTGATGGTAGTGGAACCAATTGGAATGGTAATTCAGACTACTTTGTTACTCTAATCAGAGACATGATGGAGCATGAAAATGAGGATATCTCTACTGTAATTACCAGTAAGAACAACAATTTCTACATCGTGTTTGATGAGTCAAGACACGTAACTTCTGCAATGTCTTCACCGTTTACAGAAGCAATGGGCGCAATTGTAATGCTAACTAGTGACACATTGCTCAAGTGGCTAATCGTTCTCAATTTGATGGCACTATTGTCTATTGCAATTATGGTGGTGCCAGAGAAAGAGAATTGGCGCCATGTATTTGATTTAACTAGATTTAGGGAGCGTCCAAACAAAGTTAACCCGAATTTGTATTTACAGCGCGTACGAGAAGCTATGATGGCAAAAGTACGGCAATTTAGTGACCTAACCAGAGATGAAATGGCTAGGAAGACACCGGGTGAGATCCAGTCAATGGTAAAGGATCCTCGCCTAATCGAGTTGTTGTACTCACAACAGCGTTCATATTCCAACGAAGAGTTAAGGCAATTATTGCAACAAATTCGACGTTGGGGAAAATAGAAACAAGGAGGTAAAAAGACATGCAACCAGCACCACCACCACCCGCAGCCCCCCCTGCGCCGGCACCAGCAGCACCAGCAGCACCGCCAGCACCGGCTCCGGCCCCAGCAGCGCCACCAGCGCCTGCACCTGCTCCGGCACCAGCCCCAGCAGCACCGGCCCCAGCCCCTGCAGCACCTGCACCAGCAGCACCGGCACAGGCACAGCCTAGACACCAGAGTAGCCCAGAGGTCCGAGAACGCCTTCAAGCCGTAGGAGCAATCGCAACAGCGATTAGCGCCGAGGTTCAGAAAGTAATTATCGGTAAGGCACACGTTATTGACAACGTTCTGATTAACATCCTCTCGAACGGTAACCTACTGTTCGAAGATTATCCAGGACTTGCTAAGACTTTGATGACCAACACCTTCGCAGATGCGTTGGGTTGTGACTTCAAGCGTGTGCAATTCACTCCGGATTTGCTACCTGCAGATATTACCGGTACGAATATCTACGATGCTAAGAAGGGAGAATTCACCTTCAAGCCAGGTCCACTATTTTGTAACCTGCTACTAGCTGACGAGATTAACCGTGCTCCTCCTAAGACCCAAGCGGCTTTGCTTGAGGCTATGCAGGAGAAGCAGGTGACTATCGGAACAATCACTCTCAAATTACCAGCACCGTTCATTGTTATGGCAACACAGAACCCGGTTGAGCAAGAAGGAACCTATCCGCTGCCTGAAGCGCAGTTGGACCGTTTCATGTTCAAGATGAGCGTTGGTTATCCAGACCGTGCGGACGAAGACGAAATTCTCGCCCGCCGTATTACACGTGGTAAGGATGCAGTCGATGTCGACGTCATCACCGACCCACAGCGTGTTATCGCTATGCAACAAGCATGTGAAGACGTATATGTCGACCCTGCTCTACGTATGTACATGGTTGAAATCGTAAGCCGAACTCGTGAGGATCCTCGTGTTCTCGTAGGTTCATCGCCTCGTGGTTCTCAGGCTCTCCTGAAGACCTCACGTGCAGCAGCAGCTCTACGTGGCCGTGATTTCGTAACCCCTGCTGATATCAAGACTGTATCAGAACTTGCTATTGCTCACAGAATTATCCTAAAGCACGAAC
>CAZEXE010000002.1:6115-19342 GCA_964516645.1 uncultured Candidatus Poseidoniales archaeon | reverse complement strand
TCCTCGTGTTCTCGTAGGTTCATCGCCTCGTGGTTCTCAGGCTCTCCTGAAGACATCACGTGCTGCAGCCGCTCTTCGTGGCCGCGATTTCGTAACTCCAGATGACATCAAGACCATAGCTGAACTTGCAATTGCACACAGACTAATCCTGAAGCCAGAGCACCAAATCAAAGGTTTGGAAGCAGGCGAAGTAGTTCAAACAATCTTGCGAGAAGTACCAGTACCGACTGTCTGAAATTTTCTGAATTAAATTAGAGAGAGGCGAGTAACATGTGGAGTCGTAAGAGTGCAATGTTGGGCTCTCTAGCGGTAGCAATGTACCTGCTAGGCCTAACATTGAGGAATTCGCAATTGGTCACCATAGCGGTGGTAATTTTCGTATTCCTAACTTGGGCAGCATTATTTGGCGGACACGCTGATGTTGCTGCAAGCGGCCGCCGAGCTGAGGAATGGACAGGAGAAGAAGGGGTCTCACTGTCCAATGTTTCAGCCATGCGCAAACTCTCTAGTGCCAGAATTTTCGAAGATGGAGAAGTGGGTGTCACTTTACGTATGCAAAATCACTCTGCTTTGGGTAAGATTTTGGAAGTAAAGGATCGAGTGCCTGAAGTAATGCGCATCAAAGATGGTGCGAATTACATATTGATGGAACTTGGTCCACGTCGTGAGACCTTCATCGAATATACTGTCGAATGTCCTCTGAGAGGCTTCTACAGTCTTGGTCCGGTCGCTGTTCGTGTCCAAGACCCATTCGGATTATTCCACAAGGAAAAGGAATTGCATGTCTACAACGACTTCCTTGTGTTCCCGAAGATGGAAGATTTGAAAGAAACATTTGTCAAATCACGTGTTCCAAAGATTTTCACTGGTGCAGTAAATATTCGACAACCAGGTCCTGGTTCTGAATTTTATTCTTTGCGCGAGTATATTGACGGAGATTCATTCCGTTCAATCAATTGGTCAGCATATGCTAGAAGTGGTAAGTTGATGGTAAACGAGCGCGAAAGAGATGCGGTTAGCGATATTATTCTGATTGTAGATTCTCGTGCCGTTTCTGAAACTGGCCCTGTATCAAGAAATGCACTAGTATATTCTACTAGAGCAGCAGCAAGTCTAGCCAAGTACTTCTTAGGACGACGTGATTCTGTAGGATTAATCACCTATGGTGATGAAGTTGTAAGTGTCGACCGTGACACTGGTAAGAAGCAACTGTATGTTATTCTGACTAAATTAGCAGGTGCAATGGCTCGAGGAAATATTCCACTACAAGTTGTTGTCAACAGAATTTTACCTCACATCAACAAGGGAAGTCCAATCATCGTTCTTTCTAACTTAGAAGACGATCCGACTATCATAAACGCACTTCGTGACTTTAGAGCGAGAAACTTCGATGTTACCGTTCTTTCACCTTCTAGCCTTGAATTCGAATTCGACGCTAAGAGATTGGATAGAACCGGATATGAGGTTCTGAAAACAGAAAGAGATGTATTGATTAGTGAATTGAGAGGACTTGGTGTAAACATCATGGATTGGGAACCTGATATGTTACTATCAACCGCACTTGCAGGAGCAAGAGGATTCTGAGGAGGGAGATGAATGGCAAGAAAATCTGGAGATACCGCACACCTATACGATGGTAAGACCGTACGTTCTGCAGCACCTTCAAGAAAGAAACTTGCAGGCACAGCATCTGCATCAGGTGAAATTCCTAAGGATGCAATTCCAACTGTTGAAATTCCATCTTTCGTCGAAAGTTTACTTGGAGGGCCATTGATACCAAAGATGAAATTCTTACCAGCTGATAAGATGGTACAAAATCTGCAACTAGGTTGCTATGGCGTTCTTATTGCACTGGGTATTTTGACCTACATCGTTACTCCAGCGGTTGGGACAATTTGGTTCGCAGTTACTGGTTCCATGACTGCGGCAAGCATTCTACAACTGATGGTTGTGGCGGGTGCAATCGGTACTGGATTTTGGGGTACAATGAGTCGAGATGCAAGATTTATGCTTGCATCCTACGTCCTATTCATTCTTTCAGTAATGCGTTTCGCATCTTCAAAGGTTTCACTTTCACAAGACTTGTTTGGATTTGGTGACAGTCAATTTCTATTAACCATTCTAGTCGTTATTTATGCAGTATTACTTGTGATGTACTTCGAATTGTCTAATGGAGTGATTCGATTTAGTATGCTAGATACTTCGATTAGAACCCGTGAAGTTTATGTGATGAATGTCAAGAAAATCATCGGTAAGTATCACCGTTCCTTAGTAATCAATCCACTGATTGCAGGAACCTTGGCTATGTTGGTACTGTCCGTAAATACAATTTTGCCAGCATTTATTTCTCTATTCTCAGAGCAAACAGCGTTGAGAATGGAAGAATCTGTTGAATTGATTTCAGTATACGGAGTCGCACTTGGTACACTGTTCGTATTCTTGGTTGTTGGAGCACTCTTTGCTCTTGACCTACCAACTCATTTGCAATCTTGGAGAGAAAATAAAGATTGATACAGTTCTTGAATTGTGTCTTGAAGTTGACTGGTTTCTACCAGAATTCTAGTTCCGTAATCATTTGTTGAAATTATTTCATGTTCGATTGGAATTTCAGGTTTTCCAATTATTGAAATAATTGCAGTCTTGAATTCAATCTTCCCTGTGATATAGTGCTCTAGCAAATGTAGATCGTATTTCGGAATTATCAATTTCATTCCTTCTGGAGTGGAATTCATCAGCCAAGGATTAATTCCTAATCGTTCGATTTCTGATAGTAAT
The DNA here is from genome assembly GCA_964516645.1 of uncultured Candidatus Poseidoniales archaeon. GTDB lineage: Archaea > Thermoplasmatota > Poseidoniia > Poseidoniales > Poseidoniaceae > MGIIa-K1. Next base: position 16,567 of record CAZEXE010000002.1, on the reverse strand, counting down.
TCGCTACTTAGTGGCTTGTTTTCTGTGATTATAGCAATTCCTGGTTGACATCCAATCGCTATAGTTTCATCAGTTTCAATATCGGGTCCAATAGTGGTTGGAGCACTTGAATTTGGATTGTTGAAATTTTTTATTTCAATCGGTATTCCTTCTTCGATTAGAGGCAATACAGTCGCTGGGTGAATTACAGGTGTTCCATGCATTGATAATTCGGCTGCTTGTCCATAACCGAGGTATGGAATTGCAGGTGTATCGATTCCCCAACGAGGGTTGAGTCTTTTGATACCATCAATATCTTTCCACAAAATTAGTTTTGATGCATCCATTAAATTCGCAAACGCTGCCGCTGAATGGTCAGAACCACCTCTTGAGAGTAGTGCGATTTCTCCATCTTCACCCTCTCCAAACCATCCTGTGAGAATTGGAATTCCAATCAATTTCTTTCTATCCAATTTCTTTGATGATGCAGAAATGTCAATTTCCTTTGCACGACCTTGCCCTTTGAGTCTGAGGCCGATGTCTTCTGCACCGACAGGATGCGCATCTTCCAATCCCGAGTTCCTTAGTCTGTGCGCAACTGTTAACGCGCTCAATCTCTCTCCAGCTGCTAATATTAGATTTTCAGAACGTAATGATTCTTCTCCGCTAGAATATTTCAGCAATTCATTTGAAATCCCAGATATGACTTTATCGAATAATGCTCCAAATTCCCCAGTATCCAAACCCGGAGCGAAACGTAAATGCTGGTAAATTAAATCTTGAACTAGTCGTCCAGCATAGCGCGGTTCTCTTGAAGCACGAATCAATCTGTCAGTCATACCCCATAAGGCTGAAACAACTATAATCGGTCGGCCTTCACTATTTTGAATAATTTCACCGATTCTGTCGATGTCATTACCATCTCTAAGGCATGAACCTCCGAATTTATGCACGATGATTTCATCCATCGATATATCCTCCTTGTATGCCAAGATCAACTATGACTAAGCGTGCTACCGCTTCTACAACGGGACGCGCTCTAGGTGCAATAACTGGGTCATGTCTCCCCTTGATTGCTAATTCCTCCATCATTCCAGTTACTTGATTGAATGTTTCTTGGGGTAGAGAAATTCCGCTTGGCGGTTTGAATGTAATTCTGACATGAATCGGTGCGCCACTAGCCATTCCTCCCAAAGCACCATCAGCGCCTTCTGAAAGTGACATATCCTTGCCCCATGTGTCATTATGTTCACTCCCCCTCATCTCTCCTGCATTGACTCCTCTTCCAAATTCTACAGCTCTTGCTGCAGGTATTGCCATCAATGCTCTAGCCAAAGCAGGCTCGATTCCTTCAAACCAAGGCTCGCCAAATCCAACAGGGAGTCCTGAAATTACCAAATCAACGCGACTACCAAGAGAATCACCGTTTTCACGTGCTTGCTCGGCCAGAGCCACTCCCTCTTCTCCTTCAAATCCCCCTAAAGCGCCTACTTTTGCTTCAATTTTCCAATCCTCTGGAATCACATTTCGTGATAGAGATGCTGCAGCGACTAAACCTGCAGTTAATCGAGCGGAAAATGAACCTCCACCTCGCAAGTCTGCTGCGCCTTGGGTTTTTACATTGATCGGATGGTCGACATGGCCAGGTCTAGGCTGATATGGCAGGAACGAGTAATCCTTTGAACGTACATCTTGATTTCTAATCAACAATAAAATTGGCATGCCAGTGGTTTTGCCAGCATGGACGCCTGAGAGAATCTCAACCTCATCAGTCTCCTTTCTCTTACTCGCAAGGCCAGACCCTGGTCTTCGTGCAATCATGTCGGTGATTAATTGGTTGGAATCTAATTCAATATTTGGCGGCATTCCTTCTATAAGAGCGCCTACTGCAGGTCCATGAGACTCTCCGAATAGAGTCACAATCATGTTTTCGCCCAAACTCATACGCATGAGAACACTCCGAGTGAACAGGCTTCTATTCAAGAATTTGATTATTCGTCCCTGTCTGCGAATTCAGCATTAATTACCTTGGTTTCAATCAATTCTACGCCATCGAATTTACTATACCACTTCAGAATCCTCTGTATAGATTGCTTACTAATGGCAGGAACAAAAATTGCGATAGCAGGACCAGAGCCACTAATTCCTGCAGCTCTGGCGCCATTTACGAATGCATCATTGGCTAATTTTCTACCAGTTTGATCGTTTAACGCCCCTACAACGCCCCTACCATTCCAAGTCAAAGCTACCAAATCATTACCTTCTTGCAATGCGTTTAGTGCTTGAGCAAAGGCCTGTTGATGAAATGTAAAATCTTCTAAGGTAGGTCTATTGTCTCTGTCACCTCGACATACCAGAATCACTTCCCAGTCCTCAGCAGGTGGGCCAGGTGATTCCAATAACAAACCTGAGCGAACATCTTCAGCATTGACATCAATTAGTTTCCAACCCCCCTCTACTGCAGCCCATGAATCATCATAACTTCCAGTCAGAGAAACTCCTGCGGCTATTTGAGCAGTTGAGGCTATGTCCACAATATCGGCATTTTCAAGTTCGGTCTCGCTAGATTCACACAATGCTCTAATGGCTGCTACCGATATTGCAGAACTGGATTTCAGGCCCTGCCGAGGCGGGATTTTGGATGTTACTGACCAGAATAGGTCACCATCTGGTGTCTGGTGTCCAGCATTTTTCCAAGCGATTAGTACCTGTTCAAGTAATCCATCAGGGTCATCTAATTCCTTTCTCGGTTCTTTGTCAAGCAAACGAACTTTAACTGGTAAATCAAGTGCTAAAGAAGCGCCATAGCCGAGCCCGGCAGCATGGAGGAGACTACATCCTCCATTCGAAGTGCCAGAACCCAATACCGCCATTTTCCTCCCTCATTGTTCTTTTACATCTGCACTAATTGCTTGCCCTACATGGCGACCGGCTCCTCCTGTCCAACCTAGCAAGGTTGCCCCAGGCTCTAGTTCGGTAATCGAAACAAGTTTTTGGGATTTGGATATGAGCCTAACAGTCTCTGCTTGTTGTAGGAGTGCCCCTGCTTCATTATGCTTTTCATTTTTCCAGCGGAATAAAATAAACGGTCGTCTTTCAATTTTCACTCGCCCAACAGTGGCAGAACGAGCAACTCCGTTGTTATTAACTACCATTACTTCGTCCCCCATCTTCAATTCAGATAGATAGGATGTAGATCCATCAGCCTTCAAAATGTAAGAATGTGCAGCACCAGCGTTGACTCTAAACGGTCTTGTTGGAACGAATTCAGATTCCACAGTTTCACCATGAACTAGAACCATTGAACTTGCACTGGAGCCAACGAGCATACCTTCACCCAAATCGAGCATTGTGGTCAAATCTACGCAAACGCGGTCACCTACACCACCTTCTCTGACCTCAATGACTTCTAAAGTAGAGAGAGAAAACTGCTTGGAATCATCTTGTGTAGGCTCTTCATTCACAATTTCTCCTCTCTGTGATTTGGCTATTAGTGCCGTAGGAAGAGTCTCTTCATTGACCAGTAAAGCATCTACTCCGATTTGTAATGCGAAAGCAGCACCAAGCACTTGTTCAGCAGACGAAATTCTAGCTGCAACTTTAGTTGGGCCGCTATCACAAGCAGCGATTATATTCTCGATAGGAATCATCTTCCATTCTCCTAAGTCCAATAGAATCCACTCAACGCTTCCCGCCATCGCACGGGCTTTACCTTGACCTTCTGAATTACTAACATCGACCCTGCGACCTACTTGGCGTCCATCGATGTATAATGCGTCACCATCGACCAATAAATCCTCACCCTGAAGCAAATCTACGCCTTCAACGCGAGCCCCTGCTTCAAGCCAAATCTCCATTATATCACAACTCAGCATCTTGCATTGCTTTCTCTACACTAGCCCCATCGTGGATAATTGATTTTAGTGCGGAAACCATTGCCTTAGGGTTTGAGTGAGAGAAAACTTGTCTACCCATACAAACTCCTCCGCCACCTGCTTGCATTGCTTGGTGTACTATGCCTAGAGTCTCTTCAGTAGATGAACCAGCAGGGCCTCCTGCAATTAGAACAGGAATTGGTACTGCAGATGTCACTTTACGGAATGATTCAATCGAACCAGTCCATTTGGTTTTGACTACATCACAGCCTAATTCAAATGCGAGTCTTGCAGCATGAGCAGCACCCTTTGTATCATCTCCTTCCATAATGTTGAGATTTTCACCTCTTGGATAAATCATACCGAGTACTGGACAATTCAGATAATGCGAATCTTGGGTTATTGAACCTAATCTTTCGATCATTTCAGGTTCGTCGGGGCTACCCATGTTCACCTGAACACTAACTCCTTTAGCGCCCCTAGATAGCGCTTCTTCTACACTACCAACTAGCATTTTGTCACTAGTTCGCCCTCCAGCATGACGGGTAGAGGCAGAAAGATGAGCAACAAAGTTGGCTCCTGAGGATGCGTAGTGAGAAACCACTCCCTTTTGCGCTACAATGGCATCTGCATGTGAAATTGAATCAATTAATTGGTCTAGGTTTTCTAAGCCTTTTACTGGGAAATCAGATACACCATGATCGATTGGTATCCACACGCCTTTTCCATTTGGTAACAGCGCGTCTTTATCGCTCATGTTTAGAGGGGTGGGGTGAGTTATTACAAGGCTTTCTCACTTGGAAAGATGTGTCTTAACTGCCCATTCCATCAATGCCGCTTCGGCTTTTGATAGATGTTCTTGTAAAGTTGAACGTGGGATTTCAGAGAGTTCAGAAAGATCCTTCTTGCTGATTTTACGGGGGTTTTCATAATATCCAGACTGAACTGCTAACACTGCGACTTCTAATTGTTTAGGAGTCAGAATTTTCAATAAACTATCTTCAATTTCGGCAATGTCTACCACATTAACATTGTCCGGAGGAAGCATAACTCTGGCTACCTTCAAGAATCCGCTAACACCATCAGGGAGCCCACGAATAGTGATTTGAACGCCATTTTCTCCAATAACATATGGTGGAATTACATGCAGGCTATCAAAATTGATTGCAGCAACAGAAAGCGGATGTTTATTCCACACTACAATATATCCATCTTGCCCAATTTCGGGTAATGGATGTGGGCTCAGCGGGCCTTCAACTTCGAGATAGGATATTGCGTTCAAATCTTCAGAACCTTTGCCTTCTTGGAAGACGATTTTTACCAACTGTCGAACACCGGTTTTTGTCACGTCTAAATGCGCTACTACTTCAAACCATGAAGCGACTTTGGTAATCAACCCAATGTCAGAATTTGAAACAGATTCTGGACTCCATTTCAATTGAACTTCGCGCATGATTTTTTGCTCATGTAGAGGGTATATCAAATATGGGCCTACATGCAAAGACGCTATTAACGGAAAAACTCTGCCAAAACTGATTGTCATGTCATTGATAGAGATTAGCGGATTACAAAGGCATTACGAAATGGCTTCGGGCGTTGTTAAAGCTCTAGATGGAATTGATTTAGAAATTGAAAAAGGTGAGAGAATTGTACTACTTGGCCCATCCGGTTCAGGTAAGACTACTCTGCTGAACTGTGTTGCTGCATTGGATAGCCCTACTGCTGGAGAATACTCATTCGCAGGCAATAATGTTCCTAGAGAACATTCAGAAGAAATGACCACTTTTCGAAGGGAAAATATTGGCTATGTTTTTCAATTTTTTAATTTACTTCAAGATCTAACCGTCTTGGAAAACATTCTGCTAATCCAAGAGTTGTCAGGTGAGAGAGACAAAGATAGAGCATTGGAATTACTCAAATTAGTAGGTCTAGACGAAGAAGTTGACCGCTTTCCTGCTGAAATTAGCGGAGGACAGCAACAAAGAGTTGCAATAGCGAGAAGCCTTGCAAAGAGTCCGAACTTGCTTCTTGGAGACGAATTGACAGGAAACTTAGATTCCAAAACCTCCGATATGGTAATGGAAGTTTTAGTCAAAGCCTGCAAGGCTGAAGGAATTACAACAATCATGGTTACTCATGACGAAACTCTGTCTAAATTTGCAACTCGTGTGATTAGATTGGATAGTGGGAGAATCTCATCGGATGAGAACATCAATCAGTGAGGTGAACAAATGTCTATGTTGTTAACCAAACGTTTGGCTAGAAGCCTGTGGCGAACTAAGTTACGGCTATCTGCAGTTGTTTTTATGGTAGCAGTAGGCGCTTTTGCAGGAATTTCATTTGGCTCATATGCTAATGCAGCGACTTCACTATATGATGAGATTTATGACGGAGAAGAAGGAGTTAATTTGGCTGATGTCTGGGTTGATAATCCGAGTGGATTTTGGAATGAATCCACTTCACAATACATCTGTGATTCGATATCTAATGATTGGCCGGATTCAGAATACACTCTGCAAAATTGCGAGGCTAGATTAATTCTAGATGGAATGATGATTAGCACAGATTCAAAGGGCGAAGAGAAGATAATTCCAGCGGTTTGGCATGGAATTGATGAGGGCTTAGTCGACAAGGTTTGGATGCCGACTTTTAGTGATTTATCTTCTGGAAGAGTGGCTAATACTTCGGATGAAATAGTATTGGATAGCCATGTTGCAATCGCTCTAGACATTGGTCTTGGAGAAACTATTGAGATTAGTTCAGGTTATGGAAAAATGTCGTATGAAGTAGTAGGAATCGGCTTTCACCCCACGCATCTATATTTTGCAACAGAAGGCTCAACTATACCTGCAGATGATGGAACATTTGCAACCGGATACATGACTGATTCAGGCTTGGAAAGGCTGGGAAATTTGAGTTCAGGTACTTCAAATATGATTCTAATCGATATTGAAGGTACGCCAGAATATGATTTTCAATCAACCGATGATATTGATGAAAACCCAAAACTTAGCCTGTTGGTCAATGACCTCTCACAATTGATGGCCGAAGTAGATGATTCTCCAGTCAGTGTTTATGACCGGTCTGGCGTTTACTCCGTGGAATTATTGCGGGTAGATGCTGAAGCTGCATCCAAGATGTACCCATATGTAACAGGAATGATTGCAACTATAGCCGGCATCACCATTTTCTTGAGTCTGCAGAGATTGATTCAATCTCAGGCAAAAGAAATTGCTGTACTGAGGACTCTTGGTGTGCCAAAAATGTCGATAATGCCTGGCTATATTCTTGCGCCTTTAGCGATAGGAGCATTGGGTTCAATCATTGGAATATTGCTTGGAATTTACCTTGGAGCACCTGGAATGCTTTCACTCTATGAGGACGTGATTGGCTTGCCTATTAGAATGGAAACAGATATGGCATTAGTAATACGAATTTTTGTCATCGCGATGGTGATTGTATTATTGGCAGGACTAAGGCCTGCTTGGCAGGCGTCTCGCCTACAACCACTAACTGTTTTCAGAGGGCAGCATGAAGTTAAAGTGTCTTCGAGAAAATTGCAAAGAATTACTGCCAGCCTACCTACTACAGTTGGCCTTTCAATCCGTTCAAGTTTACGAAAACCTATGCGCGTAGCATTCACATTCTTCGCAGTCGGAATCTCGATGTTACTATTCGGTGCAATGCTGTTCATGATGAGTTCCATGGAAGAAGGTCTTACTGGCGGCATCAAAGAAAAGCAATCTTGGGATGTGCAAGCATCTGCACCAACAGGCGGAGAGGATGCGGTTATTGAGTGGGTAAATGAAAACGACGGGCAGTATGAATTGATGATTAACTTCCCAATTGGATTAGTCGATGATAATCGTGAGTTATTGGCTTACGGATTAGACGATTTTTCCACAGTAGATGACAAATCATCTATGATTTCTGTTGAATTACTGGAAGGAGAACTCCCTTCAATAAACAGTATTCCACCTCAAGTTCTAATCGATCAAGGAACCTCTGAATTCCTTGGTTGGAGTAATGGAGATGAAGTTACAATAATGGTAGGAAATACCATGCACACGGTTGAGATTACTGGAATTACGAAAGGTGAGATGTCACGAACAATATACATCCATAGAGCGGACTTATCAGATTTGACAGGAATAGAATCTACATCGATTCTTATCCAGTTGCCTAGCGATACATCATTAGATGGATTATCTGAAATCACTATTGGATACAGTTTGAGGGAAGACGTAATCCAAACTTTCGATTCATTATTGGAAAAGCAAAAGCAGTTCCTTTACTCGGTGCAATTACTTGGAATAGTTATTGCCATTGCTGTATTATTCAACACTCTATTGATGAATTTAGCAGAAAGAGATACCGAACTTGCGACACTTCGTGTATTGGGTGCTCCAATGGGCAAGTTAGGGAAAATGATGTTCTGGGAACATCTTGGTATCGGATTGATAGGGGGGACTCTAGGTGCTATTTTCGCTTACTTTGGTACTGTTTTGTTAATCGAATCACAGGTACAATGGGCATTCTATTTCACGATTGAACCCCAAATTGCTGCTACTCTCATATTGGTTGGAATTATTGTTGGCATATCGATTGCATTAACTCCAATAGGAATGTGGAGAATAAGCAAGATGAATTTGGTTGACAAGGTCAAAGATCTTTCACAGTAAATTGCAATTCTAAGGGAAATAATTGAAATTATAGGCGATGGAAATAAGTCCCAGTTTGTTTTAGCCCGTCATATGGAACTCGCGTCTTGGCTTATGGTTGGATTCCTCGGAGGCGCTTTCCTCTTTGGCATTTGGTTCATGTTGGTTAGAGAAGATGACCGCAGTTCACGCACTATGACGCTCCAAAGTAACGATTTAACCCGTCGTGGCACTCCTGATTTTTCGCAAGCACATAATGAATTTGACCGAAAGTTGGCAGAAGTTGAGCGCCACCTTGCTGCAAAGAGGCGAGACGAGCGAGCAATAATGCTGGCTGAAGAAGAAGTTCGCAAGCAACTAGCAGACGAAGCTGCCAAGAAGTTGCTGGAAGAAGAGAAGGAGAAATTGGCTGAAATTGAGGCTGAAGAGGCCCGAAAGAAAGCAGAATATGAGGCTGCGAGAGAGGCTGAATTGGAAGAAGCTCGAAGACTTGCTGAAGAGCGAGAAGCAGAGCGTTTGGCTGAAGAAGAGCGCCTAACTGCAGAGCGCGAAGAAGAGAGGCAACGTGAATTGGAAGAAGCCGAAGAAACACGTCAAGCCGAACTCGAAGCTCAACAGGAATCAGAAGCACTTGAGGAACAAATGGCATCCGAGGATGCAGATAGAGAACTTGAGAAACGTCTTGAGAGAGAAGGTGCAAAGAGTTCAGAGGTCCAAGTCTCTCTAATGTGGGATAATTACAACGATCTAGATTTGCATGTATTGTGCCCTTCCGGGGAAAGAATCCATGGAGGCAACAAAGTTTCCGAATGTGGTGGAGAACTCGATGTTGATGCAAATGTTCGCCCTGAAACAAAGAAGCCTGTAGAGAATATTGTATGGCCTGACTTCAAAGCACCTCCTGGTGAATACAAAGTGTATGTACATCATTACAAGAAGCACAAGAAGCGACGTTCAAGAGATCCTTCAAAATTCAGAGTAGTGGTCAACTCAGGTGGCGAAATCAAGCATTATGGAGGCGAATTATCAAGTGGCGACCCAATTATGCTGGTCTGCGAGTTCACACTAGAGGCCCCTGAGGAAAGAGGCTCAGATGAAGAGCGAGAACAAGCGTTTATCTCTGAGGAGACCGAGAGAATCGCTGAAGAAGAGCGCTTGGCAATTGAACTAGAAGAGCAGAGACAAATCGAACTTGCTGAAGCGGAAGAACAGCGTTTGGCCGAAATTGTAGAAAATGAGGCTGCAGAATTAGAATCTATTAAGGCAACAGAATTGGCAATGAAAGAACTGAGAGAAAGGCTGGAAAGAGAAGGTGCGAGGTCATCTGATGTTCAAATTTCATTGATGTGGAATAATTACAATGACCTTGATTTGCATGTAGTATGTCCTTCAGGTGAAAGAATTCACGGTGGTAACAGAGAATCTGCTTGTGGAGGAGAATTGGACGTAGATGCCAATGTAAGGCCTGAAACCAAGAAACCAGTTGAGAATGTAGTGTGGCCAGAAGGCAAGGCGCCAGGTGGAACATACAAGGCATATGTACATCATTACAAGAAGCACAAGAAGCGACGCTCAAGAGACCCAACTAAGTTCAAGGTGGTTTGCAACGCAGGTGGAGATATTCAAGAATATGAAGGACAAATCACTAGTGGTGACCCGATTATGTTGATCAGTGAATTCACTATAGAAAACCCCGAAGTAAGAGCGGCTATGGCAAAAGAAGCCAAAGCAAAACTTGCGGCACTTGAAAGTGGCGAATGGGATGGTGCCGAAGAGCCGACTGAAGAAGAGCCGACTGAAGAAGAGCCGGTTGTGTCTTCTCCAGATATTCTTGACGATCTTCTTGAGGACTAATCAAGATAGTATATTGTCAAGGCAATCGTTCTTGATTGCTTTCTTTATTGAGCGAGCGATTCGTCGCCCTGTTGACATAAATG
>CAZEXE010000002.1:0-6015 GCA_964516645.1 uncultured Candidatus Poseidoniales archaeon | reverse complement strand
TTCTTGATTGCTTTCTTTATTGAGCGAGCGATTCGTCGCCCTGTTGACATAAATGGTTCATTGATGTCACTGTAAGGTGAGCCGCCAACAAACGGATTGGAACCTGCAACGATACGAGCACTGATTTCAAACACTCTGAATTCCAATTTATCAGTGACGATTGTCTCTAAACAGAATGAACCAATCATTCCCCTTGAGCCCTCCTCTAATTCAAATGAAGCAGCAACGGTACCCTCCGCCATCTCAAATGCCCTTGGTAGCAGGCTTTCACGAATGACTACGGGTTGGTTTCCTGTGACAACGAAAGATGGTTCAAGACTCATTTCACGAAGGTCTCTCAGGCTTCCCAATTTGTAGAATTCATCAACATTCGACTCATCTCTTCTATCCATGCTCATCAGTTCTAAGCGACCTAAGTTCTTCCCAGCGTTTGAGCCTCGGCCTTGTACTTGGAACCCATCATCAGATGTAGGGTCGAAGAAAAAGTGCAGATAATATCGGCAACCTAACACATATTCTTGGATTGTAAATTCTTCATCCAAATTCACATTTCGTCTAAAGTCACGATAATCTCTAGCAATGAAATATCCCTCTCCACCCTTTGCACCAGCATATTTGACGATGACCGGGCCGTCGATATCGTGAGGGTCATCAATAACCTTGGGCATCGAGCAACCTCCTTGTTCAAGCCATTGTCTCTGCCTCTCTCTGCTGCTTTCCCAGTGAAGAATACCACGATTTCCAAAGGTAGGAACTTGTAAATTCTTGAAATTGGTACTACCAAGATATTCAACTAAAGAGCCATGAGGTATGATAATCACATTATTTTCTCTAAACCATTCTGCATGGTCTAGCATCTCACGATAATTGTCTAGCATCAACCATTCATCTGGATTGGCACCAGGGAATGCTGAATAGAATCTACGGCGATTTTCACCAACCGCAATACCAAGAGTTCTGAACCCTTCCTGGCGTGCACCGTGTAGAATTTGTAGTGAGGAATGAGAGGCCACAACCCCGATTGTGATGCTCTCAGAGTCATAGGAATCTAGCCAGTCCCGCAACTGTCCTATGTCTACGCCCATGCCGACGGCTTCTGTGTCTTACTAATGACCATTACGCAAATTGAATATAAATTTGCAAGTTTGGCAACGCAAAAAACCACATTCAAACCCCACTAAATCCTCCGTCAAAGTTTCAAGCCCTGCCCTATCTGCACAGAATATGAGCGGGGAGACACCAGGCAGTCGGATGACCTACGGCAACTATCTCCAATTGGATGAATTGCTATCATTACAATCAGGACCTGAGGGTCACAGCCCCTCTCCTTCAAACCATGAAATGCATTTCATCGTTACTCACCAAGCATTCGAATTGTGGTTTAAACAAATCAACATAGAGCTGGAAGAAGCACTCAATTTAATGAATGTTCCAGAAGTTAACGAGAAACAAATTCCGGTTGTTGTTAGTCACCTTGAGAGATGCTCTGAGATTTTCCGCTTACTTGCATCGCAATGGAAAGTGATGGAAACACTTGCCCCTCAAGATTTCCTTGCATTCAGAGACCGTCTCGGTACATCTTCAGGTTTTGAGAGTTGGCAAATGCGTACATTGGAGATGTTGCTTGGCCTTGAATCAGAGCAAAGGATTGGTGGCATGGATCCTATGGAACACAATAGAAAGTTACATTCTGAGGGCAAACTCAGTGATTCTGTGATGGAAAATATGGTTCGTATTGACAACTTACCATCATTGAATGAAGTATTGACAAGATGGCTTTCACGAACCCCTGTTAATGGTGTTTCAGGCGATGAAAATATTTTGCGGGAATTCGTTGAAGGTCATTTGAATTCTATGGAGCAGCATGGCGAGTTAGTAATTGCTCACATGGTTAAAATTGGTCATGGTTCTGAGCAAGTGATTCGTCCAAGAATCGAATCAGGAATTGATGGAGCACGGGACTTTTTATTGCCCGAAGGTAAAGTTTCTTCAGCAAGAGCTGGATTGTTATTCATTGAATCTTATCGTGAATTACCATTATTGTCATGGCCTAGAAGATTGATCGATACAGTCGTGGATTTAGAAGAAGCAATGCTACTATTTCGCTCTCACCATGCGCGAATGGTTGAAAGAATGATTGGCCGTAGAATGGGAACTGGCGGTTCCAGTGGCGTAGATTATCTAGATATGACGCTCAAATATCGAATCTTTACAGATTTGTGGGCTGTAAGAACGATGTTGGTTAAGCGTGAAGCACTGCCTGATCCTGTCAATCCAGAATTCTACGGATATGCCGCAGAAAATTAACTCAGTCTTCGTGAGGGTCGGTATCGATTGGTATGAGTTCGTTATCGTACTCATACATTGCAATCTTTAGAGGGTCAAGAACGAAGCGTACAGATGCTTCTTCCATGCCGTATAGGGAGATTAACTCTTCCTTGAATGCTTCACGTAGTACATCTTCAGGAGCGTTCAGTGGTGCGCCCATTCCAATTTGGAGAGCACGTGCACCGATGATTCTAGCGCGTTCAAAGCGAGTGTGGGGATTCTTTGGCTTGACCATTATTAACACATCATGCACAGTTCGTGCGGAGTTTGCGACCATCGCCCCGTTTTTGAACCCTGCGCAACACAGTATTCGTTATTCTTCCTCTGAATTATTGGAAAATGCTGAATCTAGCACAACAGAATCCTTAATTGAAACATTTTGAATTTTGTAAGTTGTTTCTGTTGGTTGGCGCATTATTTGGAAGAGTTGATAGGTTGCTGGAAGAGAAATCATCAACAACAAAACTGTGATGATAATTATCGTTGAACCACTAACGGAATCGCCTTCAGTTCTGATTTCATCAATTCCTCCATCGGGGTTGTAGTCATTTGCAGGCATCGAAGAGCCTGAAACCAGAGCAATGTATCCAGGTTTTGAGACTACAATTACCAATTTTTCACCGTTGGTATCAACTACATTTGTTTGAGAAAAATTGGTGTGATTTGTTACTACATTAGTCAAATTGCTATTCGTGTTTACTGTCCATACATCAATTGACAAATTGTCTAAATCTCCAACTATGGAGAGATTTTCTCCTTCGAGGCTAACATTAGAGATACCACTATAATTTGAAATTGATTCAGACAATAAGGAGTTTAATTCTTGAGACTGAGTGGGCCCAGCAAGAATGTAATGTCCATCTATTGCAAGGGTAGGATAACCCCATAATCCGTATACATCAAGGAATCTTTCCTTCGATGCTTGCAACCAAAAATCATCACTAGATGAAGGTCTGTGGCTCAATATAATCACAGATGAATCTGAAATTTCTCGCAGTTGTGCTTCAACTTCAGGACACTCATCGCACCAATCTGCACCAAAATATTCCACGACATTGCTCGGGCGTGAAATGCAAGTTTGGTTCTCTTCACACTCCATGTCGATTACAATAACATCCGCAATATATCCTTCAGAGTGCGCTCCTTCAATACCATGCGCATCCCCTAAGGGCGGCAAAAATACGATGGTAGCAAACAGACATGCGACTAGGATTGCCCTCATCATGTAGCCCACGAAGTCCGGTTTGTTAAAAGGCAGCCTCTAGCCCCCTATATTCAATGGAATCCAAATGGTTCCGGCTCCCCTCCACTTTGCCTCTCGCGATTGCGATAATGGCGATGATGATTATAGTGGTAGGAGGTACTATTCGAATCTATGATGCTGGTGAATCTTGTCCGGATTGGCCACAATGTTTCGGAACATGGGGCTTTGATGTTTCTGAAGAGGACCAAGGCATATGGTATGATGAAACCGAGGAATACGATAGCAGAGGTCCAGACCATCGTTATTCTACCTTCGAGATTTTCATTGAGTGGTTCCATCGTTTGCTGGCGAGTTTGATGGCAATTCCTGTTTTAGCCAACTTCCTAATCATTTGGCGGCGCAAAGAACAGTATGGTGATTCGCTTGTGAAAATCTCATTCTTTACTGGAATTTTGTTGACAATTCAAGGTATTGCTGGTGCAGTCACTGTCAAGTTTGACAATGCAGATTGGTCTGTAGCACTACATTTAGGTCTCGCATGTTGTTTTGTTTACATCCTTTTGTGGCAATATTTTGCGATGAGGAAAATAGAGGGTGCAAACTGGAAAATATTCTCGGTTCCTAGTTATTTCAAACAGACTGAAGTCAAGAGATTCGCAATCTTGACTTCTGCAATTTTCTTATTATTGATTCTCGGAGCGTGGGTTTCTTCTTCTCCAAATGCAAACCAAGGGTGTTCTATCGGCTTCCCTGATGGTTGGCCTAAGTGCCAAGGCGATGTTCTGCCTAGTATGGACAATAGCGGGATTCTTGTGCAAATGGTTCACCGTATAGGTGCAGGATTAGTTGGAATAGCTCTGATTCTAGGTGTAATGAAATTCAAAGAGAATGCACGGGAGCAAGGAATCCACAAAGGATACTCACACAGTCTTGATGCAGCATCCGGATTTTGGTTGATGAATGTCTTTGTTGGTGGTGCATACATTGTACATGCTAAGATGGGCGATTTCCCAGAGAATCTATCACTTCTGCATCTAATTCTTGGAGTTGCTAGTTTCCTATGCGCTTCTATTGGGCTAATGCTACTGCAATTAAGTGAAGAAGGTGCAGAGGATGAATGAGAAACCCGGCCTATTTACTACCTACTTGCAATTGATGAAATTGCGAGTGGTAATTCTTCTACAAATCACTGCGATTTGTGCAATCATTGCCCATGATCTAATGGTCAGAAGCGAAGCGATTTCAGGTGATAGAACATGGATGGATACCCTTGAGGCATGTATTGTTACTCTTGTTGGAGGTACACTTGCAGCAGGTGGTTCAAATGCAATCAATATGGTCTATGATAGGGATATTGACCCTGGAATGTCACGCACAAGAGCAAGGCCGATACCTAATGGTTGGATTACTCCTAATCATGCATTGATATTTGGAATCACTATTTCGATTATCGGCTGCGCTATCTTCCTTCCATTCCATTGGAAAGCAGCATTCTGGTCATTTTTCTCAGTGCTGTTCTATGTTTTTGTTTACACAATTTGGTTGAAGAGGAGAACTCCACAAAACATCGTTATTGGTGGTATTGCCGGTTCTACACCTCCAGTAATCGGTTGGATTGTAGCGGCATCAGCAAGTATCCCTGACAATATGAATCCATTCGATTTAGCTTCACCAGTTCCTTGGATGTTATTCGTGTTAATCTTCCTCTGGACTCCACCTCATTTCTGGGCTTTAGCCTTGTATCGTAGTGGAGAATATGCTAAGGTAGGAGTTCCAATGATGCCTGATGTAAAAGGTGCTAAGCGCACACTTGTAGAGTCGAAGGTTTACTGCTTTCTCCTACTCCTACTAGGCGCAGTACCACTTTATTGGACAGAATCTGGCTTACCTCAAGCGTGGGCATTACTTGCTACAGTCATCACGATTTGGTATTCGATTTCTGTATGGAGAATAGATCCTGATGAGGAATTAGATTCCAATGGTAGAATGCCTCTAGCATTTGCCTCATTCATGCGTTCACTTGGTTATCTTGCTTGGATGTTTATTGCATTCGTATACATCGTTGCAGTTCCAAGTGAGCATGTTTGGTATTTCGCTGCAGGTTTCATCATTGCCCTACCTGTTGTGAACACTTTGGCAGTCAAATGGAAAGAATCTGCTAACAAGAAGCACAAGGTTCTCAACGCAGAATAACAGCCATTTTTACACCATTCACATGGGTAGCGAGCAAACCGACCCACGCAAAGCCCATCAAACTACCATATTCAGTTGGAAGGGGTTTCGGATGACCCCTTCCAACTTATCCGAATCGATTTGTTGATGGTTGCAACTGGTGGGTTTCAACAGATCCTTTGTTTGAACATTGAGTTTATTAGCACAATAGATACCAATAATAAGAATAAAATTGGCGCTGATATCATGCGACGTCTTAGATGGTGTTTGGTTCTAGCACTTTTACTTCTACTGATGACTTCCACAACACT
>CAZEXE010000001.1:23982-73413 GCA_964516645.1 uncultured Candidatus Poseidoniales archaeon | reverse complement strand
TGAACCATCCAATAGGTCCACTTGCATTGTCTGATTTGATTGGTAACGACACAGTACTGCATATAATGAACGTTTTGCATGAAGGTTTGGCTGACGATAAATACGCTCCAGCACCACTTCTTATAGAAATGGTTGAACAAGGAAAATTAGGTCGTAAATCGGGTCTAGGATTCTATGATTACTCTTGAAATGCAACGCTCACTAATAGCCAAGAGTTTAGGTGATGAGTGCATTGGCATCAACATGCGGAAGGCTATCTTGTTGTCTGCTCTGATGCTGTGCGTGGTTTTTACACCCATTAGTACAGCCTTAGATGGCGATGGTGATGGCGTTAACGATGATGTAGACATTTGTCCTTTTGCCGCAGGAACTGCAAACTCAACTTTGGGCTTGGGATGCCCTGATGATAATGGAGATGGCTTAGCAAATTTTGAGCAAACCATTATGCATAATTGGGGTGACTCAATTCGAGAGAAAACTGACTATGGAAGTACAGGTTCCGGGGTAAAAGGAATGGCTTGGGCCAACAATTTCAGCATGTTCTATGCAGGTGGTGGAAATGAAGAAGTTCATATTTTTGATCCAATGGCAAATCATCAATTACCAATCTACCAAATGCCGGGTGATATTAACGAAATAGCAGTATCACCAGATGGAACTATGTTGGCAGTTGCGAGTGATGATGGTGGTTGCAGAATTATCAATTCAACGACCGGAAGTTTGATTGTAGATTTAATCAATACCTCCAGTGATATATTTGCAATTGCTTGGTCAAATGATGGTAGTAGAGTAATAACACATGCTGGTGGAATAGGAGTCAAATGGTTCGAGACTACTAATTGGACATTGGTAGAAAATTTCACTTCACTGCCTAGTTATACTAGTGGCATAGATACTACACCCGATGACCGTTTGGTACTATTCACTTCAGGTAACAACCTCCGTGGATACTGGATGAGTAATGGTACTTTGGCATTGAACAAGACTAATCATACTGATTACATCAGAGCATTGACGGTAAGTCCCGATGGTAGGTATGTGGCTACTGGTTCTGATGACAATAATGTCATAATTACTGATCTTCGTAACCAAACAGTTGTCAAAACACTAAATTTAGGTTCAGATGTTTATGATATCGATTTTTCACCAGATGGTGGAACCTTAATTGCGGTTCGAGGTAGGCAAGAGGAAGCGATTTATGCATTTCGAACAGACACTTGGTCTAGTTTAGGAACTATGGATAACTTTGGCTCAAGTCGAAATAATCGTGGCGTCTATTCAATTGCCTTTGATGATTCAGGCGAACGGCTTGCAGTTGGTTGGAGGCGCGGATATACTTCGATACAGATGGTCCCTGATGCGTTTATTCGGGTACATGGGGAGTACTATACTTCATTGATGGAAGACCCCTGGAGGTCGACTTATCCAACAACAGATGAGGCTGTCCGAGTTTGGGACTCTGATCGAATAATTGCAACATTAGATGTTTGTGATTCTAAACATTATATTGGTTCAAGCACAAATGGAGTAAGTCCATTGTATGCTACGAAGGATGCAAATTATTCAACCACAGGATTGTGGGATTGCAAGAATACAGATGGGCAAATTTTGGAGATACCATATGGTAGAGCAGCTGGTGCACTGATGGTAAAAGCAGGAGGTCAAACCGAGGCTTGTATGCAAACACTTGGTGGACTATCTATGGGACAGGTGAGATGGATGACCTCTAGTTATGGTAAAGCTGACCTAACCTCAAGTGGAGAAATGCCTGCACTTGATTGGTCTTCAGTTGTTCCTAATGATGATGGAAACGGGGTTCCAGAATGGATAGATTTGGATTCGTCATGTCCGGATACTGAGATAGTATTGTCACATCGTTGGGAAAATAAAACCGATACCACAATTTTGAAAGAAACTGTACTCTGTGCAAATTGTGCACAAACAGATTCAATTTATCCATCGAGTTCAGCCCGGTATAGAGCGGTTGCAGGAGAATTTAGGTCTGATGTAACAGACGGACTTTCAGCATCTGGTGGAGAAGGATCAATTGGATTTACAGAATTGGTTTATTCATTAAACAATGGAAATGGAGTCTACCTCGTTCCTCTTGTGGATAATTTCACTCATGGAGCTGCTGACGCAATTGCCAATGGAGGGATTGCTGTAAACGCTTCAATCAACGCTTCACGTACTGGTGAATGGCCGCTTCAAACAGATATGCGGGCATTCATTTCACTTGACCACATCTCTACCAATCTCAATTTCCTGAAGTACCTCTTGACCGATATGGGCCAATTAAAGTGGGAGCAAATGGGCTTTACTGGCCTAGATATATTGGGATTGTATTATTCTTGGTCTAAACTTGGAGTCGACATGTCTCATTTACTTCCAGATTCTGATTCTGATGGCGTTTGGGATGGCGAAGACTTGTGTCCAGACACTGATTTAGGACTCACAATCGATTCGGATGGATGCGCTGAAAACCAACTTGATTCAGATAATGATGGTTACACCAATGACATTGATGATTGTAATGATGTTGCAGGAACTTCAACTATTGGTAGCATTGGTTGTCCGGACTCGGATGGCGATGGATGGCCAGATTCTGATGATAGTCATCCTGATGACCACACAGAATGGAACGACACAGATATGGATGGATATGGTGACAACTCTGATGATTGTATTACTGAATATGGTAATTCGACTGAAGACCTTCTGGGTTGCCTAGATGCGGATGGTGATGGATGGTCTGATCCGAATGATGATTTCCCTGATGACAAATCTGAGTGGAAAGATTCAGATTTAGATGGTTATGGAGATAATTCTGATGTATTCCCGTACGAAGATTCACAATGGGCAGATTCAGATTCCGATGGTTTTGGTGATAACAACACCGGCCTAGAAGGTGACGACTGCGTAAATGTAAGTGGTACCTCACATAAGGAAGGAATATTTGGTTGCCCAGACTCAGATGGTGATGGATGGGCAGATTCAATAGACGATTTGCCATCGAATCCGGAACAATACAGAGATGAGGATGGAGATGGTGTGGGAGACACTGCTTCGGCTGGTAACTATGACCTATGTGTAGAAACACCTGCAGATGAATTATCTATGGTCAACTCCGATGGTTGTGGACCTTCAGAAAGAGATGGCGATTACGACACATTCACTGATAATGTTGACCAATGCCCTTCTACTCCTATTCTACAAACAACTCAAGTAAATACAACAATGTATCTCGATGAACACAATACCGTACTAAATCCATATGTTGGTTGTGCACCTTCTGAAATAGATGCCGATGGTGACCTAGTGTATTCTGATTTGGATTGGGATGACAATAATCCTGAACAATGGGCAGATTCAGACGATGACGGCTATGGTGACAATTCTGATGGTGAGAACGGAGATGATTGCCCGCTTCAGAAAGGAACATCTATTCACGACCAAATTGGATGTTTTGATCTGGACGGAGATGGTTGGTCCTTTGACCATGATTTCAATGATGGAGATGCAACGCAATGGAATGATACTGATAATGATGGTTTTGGAGATAATTGGGATAATCCAGATTGGAGTGATGGTCGTGTTTTGGGAGAATTCTTAATTGGAGCTACACAACCTGACAGGTGTCCGAATGAATACTCGGCATTCCTATATTCTAATACCCAAGGATGTATTTCAGAACTAGAGACAGTAGAAGAGGATGAAACAACCTCTAGTCAGGATGACGATGAAGAGGATTCTAGTTTCGTGTTGATTTTGGGGATTGCAGGTGTTGGAATAGTTCTGATTCTATTTGGTGCAATTGCGGTATTAATTCGCAAGAAGCCAAAACATAGGTCTAAGCCTAGCAAAGAGACAGTACATCCGGCATTAGAAGAATCGATTCAAGATTCTGCAGAAGAAGTTCTTGAGAAGGTTGAATCTGAAACAGTAGTAGATTTTGTCTCATCATGGGAGGAATTGCCAGAGGGCGAATGGATGCCAAATGATGAGAAGGGAGTGAACTGGTACCAAGACAAAGAAGGCCGATATTGGTACTCAACTGATGATGGATTCAGAGTTTGGAATGAATGAAAGCCTCAAAGGCTGATTCCCTCTAACCGTTGCATGTTTGGGGCATATTTAGTCACTGGCGCATCCAAAGGAATCGGTCGTTCAATCGCACTTTCAATTGCAGAATCAGGATATCCTGTGATTGCTTTGGCACGTAATAGCGAAGAATTAAGTCAAATTGAAAGCGAACTGCAATCGATTTCCAATGAATCTATTTCAATTGCCTGCGACCTTGCTATAGCATCGGAAATTTCAAGCGCTGCAGAACAAATACTTTCCAAGTTTCAACATCTTTCGGGAATTATTCACAATGCTGGAATTATCCATCCGATTGCCAATATGTTAAATGCCAAACGAACAGATTGGGAGAGAACAATTCAGGTAAATTTGGTTGGAGTTCAAGATTTAACGTGCTCTTTAGTTTCAATACTTGGGGGAGAAAATCATACAAGAATCACAACGATT
Organism: uncultured Candidatus Poseidoniales archaeon; assembly: GCA_964516645.1. Classification (GTDB taxonomy): domain Archaea; phylum Thermoplasmatota; class Poseidoniia; order Poseidoniales; family Poseidoniaceae; genus MGIIa-K1. The sequence goes on along the minus strand of CAZEXE010000001.1, from coordinate 68,883 downwards.
TCCAGTGGTGCTGCACAAAGATCACTACATGGTTGGAGTGCATATTGTGTTTCTAAAGCTGGACTTGATATGTGGGCGCAATGCATGGCAGTAGAAGGCGTGCATGAGAATATTTCAGCATTAGCCATCGCTCCAGGTATTGTGGATACTGGGATGCAGGAAGATATACGTGGAGCTGATGAATCCTCGTTCCCTTTGCTAGCAAATTTCATAGAATATCATCGTAATGGAGATTTGACAAATCCGCTTGACGTCGCAAAAAAATTACTTCCCTATTGCCTTGGAACATCTGGCATTAATGGAGATAGATTGGATATCCGTAACTTGTGAGTAGTCCATTGATTCAACGGTAACGGTCATAAGCCCGAACCACAGCCTAAGGATTAGGGAGCCAAATGCCAGGAACAACTCGTGTAGAAATTAGAACTCTGAAGGTCGGAAGATACTGTTGTGTCGACGATAAGGCCTACAAGATTAATTCCATTTCAAAATCCAAACCAGGTAAGCACGGTTCTGCAAAAGCAAGAATGGAACTAGTTGACATTTTCACAGGTCAGAAAATTTCTCATGTTGGGAGCGTTACCGATTCAATCCATGTACCTCTTATCGAGAAGGGTACTGCAATGGTTACCCACATAGAAGGGGCTGAAGTTCACGCAATGAATATGCGAGATCATTCGATGATGATTCTTCCACTTGAGGAAGACCTAGAAATCGATGCAGGTAAGGAAATTATGTGGATGGAAGCGCTTGGATTGTACAAGATAATCCGTGACCATTGAACTTCTCTTTAGGTGAGAGTATGGGTGTAAAAAAATCGGCTTACCGCCAACCGGTTACTCCGGAAGGGCTGAAGGCGATTGAAAAGGGCACTCTTACTTGGCTAGACGACGAGATGTACAATAACCTGAACACAGGTGTACTTGAACAGTATCTCGAAGAAAAGAATCTTGAGGAAGCATTCGAGGTATCTCACTGGGATACAAAGAAAGTACTCTTGGGAATTGCAATAGGTGCTGTGTTTTCTGGAGTGACAGCGTATATCGGTCTAAAACTGGGATTGGCGATTTCAGCGGCTTGGTATATTGCTTATGTTCTGGGCATGGCACTCAAATGGTCACCTTCTGAAGTTAACATCGCTACTTCGGCAACCACTGGTGCCACTCATGCATCTACTGGATTTATTTTCACTTTCCCTGCAATCTTCTTGCTGGCTGCGGATAAACAGTATTGGTTATCGGATGGTCCATTGATTGTTTTAGGCGCTGGTGAGACGATGCGTTTGGCATTCGTTGGCATCGTTGCATCAATGTTCGCTGGATTCTTAGGAGTGATGTATTTCATTATCTTCAGGCGTGTTTGGTTAGTTGAAGATCCCCTTCCTCTACCTGGTTTCGAAGCCACTCTAAAGATGCTTGATATTGCCAGTGATGTCAGTACAGGTGCGGTTGAACATGCCCGTGATTCTCTGAAAACGATTGGGCTTTGGACAGCGATTACCATGGTCGCCTTATTCATTATTGAATATCCATTGATTTGGATGAATGGTAAACGTCAGGCTATAACAGATTATTTGGCCGAAATGCTTACGAGTGACACGTTTGGTCTTGCAGCATTCTATTCTCACGCTAAAATCCATCAGCCCGGTGAGGTTATTGATGGTGTAGCAAAAGGTCCAGCTCACTATAATCCAGATACGGTATTCAATCCATTCATGTACACATATATCGGTGTAGCATTGACTCCCTCGATGTTCGCAATTGGCTGGTTTATGAAGACCAGAGTTGCATTCTTGGTTAATCTTGGAACCATTGTTGGATGGTTTTTCCTAGTTCCTTTGGCAGTGGCATTCAACTTCCCAGTGTATGAAGGGCAACTCGCTGCAAATGTCCCTCTACAGGATTTGCCTGCTGCTTTATACTCATCTTGTGTATCTTCTACTGCTGCTGCTGATGTTGCCGCTGGGGCATGTGGTTATGAGACAGGTGCAGTTCAGATGTATGCATTCGCTAAAGCGATTCGATTCATAGCAATCGGAGCGATTGTCGGAGGAGGTATCTTCGGATTGCTGAAGATGTGGAAGACATTCGCAAACATCTTTGTCGATATTGGTAAGGCGTTCAAAGGAGACAGCGGAAAAGAGTACATGGAAGGCAAGGGATGGTATGAGTGGCCTTTATCCCACATTCCAATTTTCATGCTCCTGACATTTGGTGCAATGATTGTAATTTTCATGCTTGGTGAGTTCCCATTAATTGCCAGTATTGTGTTTTCGTTGATTCTTTTGATGACAACATTCCTTCTAGGTGCTATTGCTGTTAGAGTGATGGGTGAGACTGGAATAGAGCCAGTTTCTGGTACTTCGTTCATCGTATTGCTGATGCTATTCGCAGTATTCCTGAACTTCACAGATCCACTAGGCCTTACAACCCAAGAAGCAGTTCTGCTTGGTTTGGTAGGAACTACCGTATTCGGTTCTGCAATCTCTATGTCTGGAACTGTAATTGGTGATTACAAGAACAGCCTGTACATTGGAAACCGCCCATATCATATCTCCAAGGGTAACATCATGGGAGTTGTCCCTGGAGCAGTAATTGGTGCTGGTGTAGCGATTTTCCTAGCCAATGAGTTGGCTCAAGGTCGAATTCAACTAATAGCTCCACAAGCAAACGCGTTTGCAACATTCTCCGTCATTTTCGCTGAAGGACAAGGTGATTTGACCCTTCTTCTAATGGGCTTCCTACTAGGAGTATTTGTTGAATGGGCTACTGGAATGGGAACGTCATTCGGACTTGGAATGTACCTTGACGTACCACACACATTACCGATGCTAATCGGTGGTGTAGCGCGTGACCGTTGGGAAGATAAGAAGTTGAAGCCGAGAATTGATGCAATCAAGGAAGAAGAAGGAACCGTTGTAGCAGAAAAGAAGCGTGCACTGATTCTACTTGGAACTTTCATGGTAGCGGCAGGACTTCTGACTGGAGAGGCATTCTTCGGTACAGAAAGCAGTATTCTTTCGTTCATCGATTCAGTATGGTCTCCTGATTTCGGAAGCAGTTTGGAATGGCATATAGCTCGACTTGCTGGATTTGTATTCCTGAATGTAGCGATTGGATTCCTGATTTACGTACTCTTCAAGCGTGCTGGAGTAATCGGTGGCCAGTCAGAGGACGCAGAATTAGTTGAGGCGTGATTATGTCACGCACACCTCCACTTGTGTGGGGATTACTGGTAGCAGGAGTGGTTGGTGTATCTTCTGCTGGTGCAATTTTATCACATGTTGATTCGATTCCACCTTTGATGCGTGCTTCTTGGCGTCTTCAAATAACAGTTCTAATGCTTCTACCGTTCGCAGTTTGGCAATACAGGCAGATGGAATTGGCAAGTCGTAAGCGTTTGTTTGAACGTCGCACTTTACTGATTATTGGTGGATCTGGAATCGCTCTTGCTGCTCATTTTGGTACTTGGGTGACATCTCTTGACCACACTTCATTGGTTCATTCATTGCTTTTCGTGACCAGTCATCCAATCATCATTGTAATTGGAACCGCTATTTTGGTCAGACGCCCACATCGCCTTGAAACAACGGGTGCATTACTTGGACTGGTTGGAGCAAGTATCACCTTACTAGATGCAAAAAATAGTGGAGAAGTTACCCTTTGGGGAGATATGCTTGCATTTGCAGGTGCAATCACAGTAATCGGATACATCGTTGCTGGGCGTATCCTTAGAGAGTGGATGCCAGTATTTGTTTACGCAGTTCCTGTGACATTAATCGGAGGGGTTCTGTTAATTCCAACCTCTATTATTTTGGGTGAAAATACAGCAGCAATAGGATGGGTAGAATCAGATTTGTTAGGTTGGTTCATTCTCCTGGCTTTCTTAGCAGGCATTGTTGGGCACACTGGACTAAATGCATGTTTGCGTTGGATGCCACCTTTGACAATTTCATTTGCAGTAACCCTTGAGCCGATTATTGGCGCATTCATCGGTTGGTTCTTCTTTGACGAAAGTATTCCACAAAAGTGGACGTGGCTAGGAGGAATTATCCTGATTATTGGAATACTGTTGGTGATAAAGGGAGGTTCAGAGAATGAGTTGGATACTTCTGACGAATGATGATGGTATCGATGCAGATAGTTTGCAGGATTTGGTAACTGCATTGCATGATAGAGGCCACAAATGCGTAGTATTTGCTCCCAGTGAAAACAATTCTGCAGTGAGTATGAAAATCTCCTTAGGGAAACCTTTGACGGTGACCAAAGTAGAAGATCACAGAGAAAATGTCCACCAATTCTCGATTGGAGGGACGCCTTGTGATTGTATTATTGCGGCACTAGATGGAGGGTTACAAAAATTAGTTCCAGGAGTCATGCCAAAATTGGTAGTTAGTGGAATTAACCTTGGCCCAAATCTTTCGCAAGATGCTTACCATAGTGGAACCATTGCAGCAGCGAGGGAAGCAGGGATGTATGGAATGCCTGCAATATCATCCTCCTGGTCATCGTTTGACCCAGAGGGAATGGAGGTTGCAATCGATGCTACAATTCAATTGATCGAAGTTGCATTGGCGGTTTTACCAGACGAGCCTGCCAACCTTAACCGTCCACATATTGATGTCAATGCACCACACTTGACCTCATGGCCAATAGAATCTGAGAAATCTTGGCAAGCAGACCCAATTAAGGCCTTACGAGACTCGTTTGCAGCAGGTGAAATGATGTTAAATCTGAATGTACCTAGAGGTTGGAATGGCAAATTTTCCTCAACTCGTCTCGGAATGCGTTGGTATCGTAATGCGATTACATTCTCAAATGACACCTCAACATTTCAACTAGGAGCTGCTAGAATTGATGTGGATGCAGTTGAGCGTGGCGATGTTGACTCAGATGTGCAAGGTGTTGCAAGCGTGACATGCATGCCCTCATGGCCACAAACTCACCCACTAGAGGTGGATATGCAATTGCTTGCATGGTCACTTGAAAATAGCCTCGATAAACTACCAATATGGCTTCACAGTTGAAGTTGCACACCTTCGTCGAGAAGGAAGTGAACTATGGCAATACAAGTATGGCCTTGAAGCCAAGATTTTCCTAGGCTTCGAGGAATACCCCTCTCGCATTCGAGAGTTTTATCATCTCCGAGGATGAAACCAATGTCCTCAATTAAAAAATCACTAGGCAATGAGCCTGTATATAGATTTAGAGAGTCGGCTTCTAATCTGATTATAGGACAGTTCCATTCGTCCAATGTCATGTTCAAATCTCCTCCCCCGTCATAGATTCCCGGGCTCCGTTCTATCCAGTGTCCTCTCGGTGGAATTGGCTCCTTTAGGACTGCTGCAATCTTTCCTGCTACAGCTCTTTCTTCAGCGTGAATTCCCTTCAACTCGTTTGCAACAAATTTGATTCTTCTTGCGGGCCCAGGCCCTCCAAGTAAAATCATTGTAAATTCAACATCTTCTCTCATTCCGTGACTGGTTAGAATTGAAGACATCAGTGCTCGGATGAGGACATCCATTCGGCCTGCTCCACCTGCTAAGTCATTTAGTGGTAACTTTCCTTTTGCCATCGCCCTTGTGCCAACAATGACGAATCGACGCAAATAATCACCTATTATTCTCGATCACTGAGCGAATCGCATCGCACATATCAGTCTCGGTTTCTAGGATGAAATGAGCACCATGTGAATCAACAAGCCATCCTCTTGGCTTTCCTTGCTTGCCATAGTCTTCCATTCGATTTGCAATGGTTGCAGACATTCCTGCGTTTTGGATTTGAGCATGTGCCCTGTGAACTAGGTCTTTCTGTTTGATACCACTCTCTAATTTGAATCCAATTCTTGTTGCGCCATTACATAACTCTCGCAATTCACTAATATGTTTTGCACCTTCTCTTAGTTGAATTTCTATTCCACCTTGTAGTGATGCAATTTTACCCTCTACCTGTTCAGGTACCACATAATCTAATACCGCAGCAGCATGAATCCATACATCTATGTCATCTTGAGCAAGAGCCTTGAGTTCATTTAGCATGTTTTCAGGTTCAGGACACCTGATGTCTAAAGATATCCATTCGGGCCTTTCAACGGAGGTTACTCCACTAACACATGTAACATCCATTCCATGTCGATATAGGTCATCTGCAATCATGTATCCAGTTCGACCACTCGATGTATTCTGTACAAATCTTACATCATCGATTGCACTGCGAGTAGCGCCCAATGTAATCACTACAGAAGTTGAATTTTTGTTGACTAAATTACCAAGTTTTGCAACAATTTCTACGTGACTTGGAGTCTTTCTTTTTCCTTCTTCTTCAGCACCCCATAGAACCTTGACGCCAGATTTCACACATTGGATAACCAAATCTTCTGTTACAGGGTCTTGTGCTAGGTCATTATGCATTGATGGTACCATCATAATTGGACAATCTCTTCCTCTAGCTGCAGATAATGCCATCAAGAGAGGGCCATTCATCAATCCGTGAATAAAAGAGGCAATGATATTCCGTGTTGCGGGAGTGACCAGTACTGCATCAAATTCTGATAGAGCGGATAAGTCACCATCCCAATCGGTGATGACTTCACCTTGTGAAGCCCATCTTACGGCTAATGGAGTGATTATTTCTTGAGCGGAAGGAGTCATAATAACCGTTACTTCTGCACCATGTCTACGCAATTCTCTAGCAAGTCGAACCGTATCTACTGCAGCGATTCCACCGCTGACTCCAAGGAGGATATGGCGCCCATTAAGTGAGCTGCCGCGAACCTCAACATCGGTGTCACGCATGTTACTGCCACAAGCAACTGCTTCAATACGGCTTCGCTGCTAAACCAGTGGCTTTAGTGGCGCTTTCACCGGTTGTTTCAATTGCAAATATCACTTCGAGGTATTCATGTCCGCTGCTGATGAGATGATTCTGGCAGGCTCTCAGCCTAGGCATGCGAATCCGATAGATGCCCTGCATAGTCGTACATCTTTCATTCTAGTTGTTGATTCATTGATAGTGACATTCTTTGTGTTCCAAGTATTTGGTAGCCTTGCATTAATTCCAGGCCTCTTCTTCCTGTCAGTTTGGTTCGGCTACCGGAACAGAGCCGCATGGGCATATTGGTTTGTGCCGATTATTATCGGAGTATTGACTTTGATTTTTTGTTTGATTATGGTCCTAAACATCATAGCGATTTTCTCAGGTTCAATAACTGGTCTTGTATTTGCATTGATTTTGGGATATGCAATATTTTCATCGGTTCGATTCATTCGGGTTCATTTCCATCCTGTTTATCAAATGGGATACAGTGGTCATTCGATCTATGATGAAAATCTCAACTTGCCGGCAAATGAAATGCTTGCAGCATGCCCAACATGCTTAGCAGTTCTAGCAGTTAACCCACTACTATTGTCACTTGAAGACACTTGTCCACACTGTGATTCGCCACTAGTATTGAGTGGCTCGGAAGAGGAATGAGAGACTCAGCGTGTTGCTAGAGTCAAGTTCTTCCACATGTCTTCAGGAACTTCCATGGCGAGTCTTAAGCCACCCATTGCACCTAGTCTAACCGGGTCGTCTACAACGTGAACATTGACTTCACCCATGTCAGATAGACGGCGCTCGATAAGTGCACCAAGTCCTCTAATTCCAGAACCACCGCCAGCAAGAACCATGTTCCTGCGGAATTCATCATGGAATTCAGGGTTTGAACCAGCAATCAATTGCTTTGCATTCTCGACAATAGGGTCAACGATTGACTCACAAGCAGCTTGGACGCAATCTGTGATATCGAGAGTCATTGCCTTTCCTTCAATTGAGAAGTCGACCATAATTGGGTCATCTGGAGTAGAGGTAGACACGAAAGAGTACTGTTCTTTCCAGCGTCGAGCCATATCTTTGGTAATTTGTGCACCGTTGTATTTACGCTGAACTTCTACAATAATCTGATTGTCAACATAATCACCTGCATATCCAGTGTGCATTTGGTCACCTGGTCCAGGGATGGTCCCGTATACTCGGCAAAGGTCAGTAGTTCCCGCACCGATATCAATAACCAATGTGTGTTCAATCATATCTAAAGCATATGCAACTGCGAATGGCTCAGAAATAATCATTGCAGCGTTTACTGAACCCGCAGCAGCATCGAAGATTGAAGTCTTGTCAACGTGGCTTGCTTCAGCAGGCGCACCGATTACTGCTACAACTCGGTCGTATTCTTCCGGGTCGGACAATGCTATTAGGTGAGTAATGAAGTGCGCAATGAATTGTCTGTCCTCGGGTGTGTCCTTGATTACTCCAAGTTCAAGAGGCCTAAACAGATTCAGTGCAAGTCTGTTTTTTAGTGCCTCGTTACCAAATAGAACATCTCTTTTCAAGAAATTTCTTGCAATTGGATCCTTAGGTGTTCCAATTACTGTGAGTTCTTCTTCTTCATGGCTATCACTGGATACCATTACAGACCGAAAGGTTCCAAGGTCAATTCCAATGTATAGTACTTCTTCAGCCATGCTACTCGCCTAATCGGGCGATTGGTTCTCACCTTATGAATAATGCCTAAACTTTCTGAGATTAGCACTATGACAAATAAATCTATAATTCGTTATACTAACACCAATTTTCACAGGAATGACAGTACCATGCAGCATAGTCGGCATAAAGTTCAGCCATCTCGCCACAATTGGTACATTCCTTGAGTGCATGCTCACCGAAAATTTGCTGCACAATCTGAACATGAAGATAATCATCGATACCTAATTGTTGGCGCATGGCCCACAACATTTGGTCTTCAGATGGTGATATGATTCCATCCGCCAAACAGATTTCGACTACAATTCTGTAATCATCGATCATTCTAACATCTCTTGGATCCATTGAAACACCTCCCTTTTCAGCTACTATATCCGTTCCTCCAGGGTCATCGACGAAAATCACTAATGAATCAGAATTCAATTGATCATTTCTCAACTCAAGAAGAATGATACTACCTTCCTGGTTCGCATAAACTAGTTTGGAAAATCTGTTAATCACATTTGTAATTGAACGTGCGGTATCCTCTGCAGTCCTTCCGCGACGCCAACCTGTTTCACTTGCTTCATCAAATGCATAGAACTCAGTTCCTAGGCTAGGATACTCTAGACGGATTTCTTCTCCACCATCAAATCCATTTGCGACAATTGTGATGCTACCTACTGTTGTATCAACTAAGTTATCATCATCATCAAATGAAATCATCAACGGTTTTCTCTCTTCAGCAGCAGCATTGAAGTGGCCACTCATACCACTCATCCACTTATCTTCCAAGCGCTTTAGTGATGCTTCTTGCTCTCCAGATAGCCCTTTGTCGATACCCAAAACATTGCTCAAATCACCGCTTTGCATCTCTTGCTTGAATTCTTCAATCAATTCTGCATCTCGACGGAAATTTTGCGGAGGCCCGCTCTTTTCTGCTACATGTTCTGGATCTTTCCACTCATAATTACATCGAACACAACTGAGGTACCCTGAGAGAGAAGATGGTTGCTTTTCGCCACCACAACGTGGACAATCTCCTTCCTCGTTAACACTGAGATTTTCATAAGCCTCTTTACGGCCTTTGCGGATACCCATATTATAGGTACGAATGCGATATATGATGAAGGTTATCATTCATAATTGCGTAAAATTGTTGCAATACCCATTCCACCACCAATACACATTGATGCCAATGCATACTCTCCATCGATCCTGTTTAGGAGTGATGCTGCCTTTCCAAGTATCCTAGCACCGCTTGCTCCTAATGGATGACCAATTGCTAATGCACCACCGTCTATGTTGATTCTCTCATCTTCATAATCCAAATCTAAATCTTTCAATACGGCAAGTGATTGGGCGCTAAACGCTTCGTTGAGTTCGATTACATCTAAATCTTCCATCTTAATTCCGGCTCTTTCTAGTGCTTTCTTAGAAGAATTGACTGGCCCTATACCCATTATTTCAGGTGGTACACCAACAACTGCAGTTGAAACTATCTCAGCAAGCCCATCTAGACTGTGTTCATTTGCATATGAGTCAGAGCAAATTAAATTGCAAGCTGCACCATCGGTTAGAGGAGATGATGTGGCTGCTGTAACGGTCCCATCCTCTAGGAAAGCGGGGGCTAATCGTGACATCTTTTCCACAGATGTTTCTCGTATACAACCGTCTTCTTCAACCAATTTATCAGGTGAATTTATAGGAATAATTTCATTAGTAAGTAGGCCCTTGTTTTGTGCATTCAAAGCCTTATTGTGACTATGTAGTGCAAATTCCTCTTGCTCCAACCTTGTGATTGAATAATCTCTCGCAAGATTTTCTGCTGTCAAGCCCATAGAGATGTATGCATCGGGATATTTCTTTTCGAGTTCAGGGTGAAGGTCACGCATCCAGCCACCCCTCTTTACCAGTGACATAGTTTCAACACCGGCTGCCAAGAACAACTCTCCAGAACCCAACTTTATGGAACCGGCCGCACTGTGGGCAACTTGCATTGAAGATCCGCAAAGACGATTGGTAGTCATACCCGGTATTGTGTTAGGTAATTCCGGCATGTATGTAGCAATTCTTCCTAGATTGAGTCCTTGAACTCCTTCAGGGTATGCACAGCCCAACATCAAATCCTCAATATCATCAACATCGATTTCGCATCTCTCGATTATACTTCTAATCGTTGCATCCAACATATCTTCGGGCCGAACTGATGCTAGATCACCCTTATGGGCTCTATGAAAAGGGGTACGAACGTAGTCAGAAATCACTGCTCGCATAGTCACTCCAGCAGGTCTGCTCTCATCATCATTGCCCTGAATAAATATCCCATCCAATAGAACTGATTATGAAGGAGTTCCCAACAGGCCGCAATATGCTACGACAATGTAGAACACATGGACACTTTAGTGGAACAAATTGCCCTACTTGCAATGCTGAAGGTAAGTTCATCATGTCTGATAGAGAATCAAATAGTTTGGGAAGAATTCTTGCTCTTGTATTGCGCCATGCACCTGAAAAATTTGGTGTCGAGATGGACTTGAATGGATGGGTCAATTCTAGAGAATTATCAGAGTCAATTCAAAATCAAAGAAGACACTTTCACTGGTTGCGTGGATGGCACTTCGAAGCTATTGCTAATGCCGATGAGAAAGGAAGATACCAAGTCGAAGGTGAAATGATTAGAGCAACATATGGGCACTCGATTGAACTAGAATTAGACTTGCCGACCGATGATATTCCTGAAGCATTGTATTGGCCATGCGACCCTGAAACTGTTGCGACACACATGGAATACGGTATTACAGCAGGTGACAGAAAACATGTTCACTTGTCAAAAACAATTTCAAATGCGATGGAAGCAGGTCATGTTCGTATTCAACGTCCTGCAATATTGGAAGTTGACACATCCCGTGCAATCGCAGATGGATACACTATCTGGCGAGCAGGTAAGACAGTATTCCTTTGTGAAGAAATGCCATCAGAATATCTCTACCATGTTGAGGAAGATGATCCATCAATCCAAGACATGATTACGATGTGGGAAGAAGAATAATTACTCTACGTAGTTACCACAACTAGAACAAAAATCTAGATCGGCTTCCATAGTCGTCCCACATGAAGGACATAGGCCTCCTGCTATTGCAATCACTTGCTTTGCAATATTTGCAGTTGAAGCATCATTTGTGGCTAAAGCTTGAACAATTTCGATTGGGTTTTGACCTAATTTTGATAATTCCTTGAATCTATTTGAGAATTCAATGGCAAGCAATAGAGAAGATTCGATTTGCCATTGACACTTTTGTCTCTCATTCTTGTCAACAATGTCTTCGCAGGCATCCAATTCTGCTTGCATGTGACGAATGAACTCATCCACACTGGGAGACTCTGTCATGTTACACCCCTGTCTCGACTCCCATGTAAATCCAATGCACACATTAGTACGAAATGCTTGGCATATGTATGGGCGGCACTGTTGTCATCAAGTGGGGTGGTGGATTAATCACGCACAAAGATCAATTGTGCACCGTAAATCAAAGTGTGATTGATTCTCTAGCCAAAGTCTGTGCAAATTCTAGCAAGAATCTAGTCATCGTTCATGGTGCTGGTTCTTTTGGACACATGAAAGCCAAGAAATTCCGATTGGCAGAAGGCAGAATCAGCGATATCGAACAAGATGAAGCTATAGATGATGTTAGAAATGACATGCTAGAATTAAATCGAATTGTTGCCACTGCTCTTGAATTAAGGGGCCTAAGTGTCAAATCATTCCCCCCTCATAAATGGGCAAGCGGTACAGGTCCAATGTTTACTGGCGAACTACCAGTTCACGAAGGTGTAACGATTGTTTACGGGGATGTAGTTGCTGATGAATCCAAGGGTTTTGGGATTCTATCTGGTGATGATTTGATGTACCGGTATGCTACTGAATTACCACAAGTTGAGAGAGCGATATTTGCAATAGCCAAAGTTGATGGAATTTTACGAGTACCTCCGAGTAAAGCAGGGCCAGAAGATTTAATCGAAGTTTGGCACCCAAATATGGAGTTTGAAGGTGAACATGCTTCTGAAATCGATATCACCGGTGGTATTGGCTTGAAAGCATCCCGAGGCGCTATGATCGCTGCCAAAGGAGTGGATGTAATACTCGTGAATGGTGAGATTCCGCAGCGAGTTAGTGATGCTATTGAAGGAAAACCTGTGATTGGTACTAGAATTGAATCAGGGAACTGTTGATGTAGTGGACGCGAAACCGGTTATTCGGTGAGTTGATGCCCGGATATGGCATAGAGGATGTTCCGACAATGCAAATGGAGGCAGACACCTCAATTGCATTGCAAGGTTCAGATGCTATTCAAGAGTCATTAATGTCTGAAGCAGTTATTCAGGTCACAGAAAATGATGATGTCATCGGCCCAATTTCTAAGTTGGATAGCCATCATAAAGAAGGTAAATTTCATCGTGCATTTAGTGTTATGTTGTTCGATTCTACAGGTCGATTATTGTTACAAAGGCGAGCATCACACAAAATTACGTTCCCAAATGTGTGGGCGAATTCTTGTTGCTCACATCCTCTTCATAGCGATGAAGAAATGGAATTGAAAAATGCTCTTGGCGTTAAGCGAGCAGCGATTCGAAAATTGGAGCAAGAATTGGGGATAAATCCATCACAAGTGCCTATTGAAAAATTTGAATTTGTCACAAAAATGCGTTATCAAGCACGGCAAGATGAAGACTGGATTGAGAGAGAAATCGATCATTGCTTAGTCATTCATGCTGATGTAGACCTTGAAATCAATCCGAATGAAGTCGATGAAGTCATGTGGGTTTCTCAAGAAGATCTTGAAGAAATGTTGGTTGCTGAAGATCCTGAAAATGTGATAGCTCCGTGGTTCAGGTGTATTGCTGCTAGAATAATGACAGATGATTGGTGGCGTCCTGGCTGTGTAAAGCCAGATGATATGATTCACGACATGGGTGATGTCTCCCACATGTTGCCCAATGCGATAGGTGCAGATTTGTCTACTAGCATTGCTGAAGTAAAAGAATTAGTTGAGAACAGAATGGAAAGGGCACTGACGCATACTCAATTGACTCGACTATCAGGAGCCATGATGCATCTTCTCGAAGGTGGGGGCAAGCGACTCAGAGCGACTTTACCTTGGTTGGTAGCTAAAGCGGTTGGAGATACACATTCGGGCTTGTTGGATGTTGGTGCCGCTATAGAAATCATTCACAATTTCACATTAGTTCACGATGACATCATGGATGATGATGATGTGCGTAGAGGCAGACCAGCTGTGCATGTCGCTTATGATTTGCCAACTGCAATCAACGCTGGTGATGCAATGCTTGCCATTGCATTTGAAGCGATGGCAGTTGCTGAAGGAATTGAGCCAGAATTATTGCCTTTCTTGGTAAAGCGAATTGGAAGAATGGTTCGGAAGTGTAGCGAAGGTCAGCAACTCGACATCGAGTTTGAGGATAGAGAAGTTGTTACTGAGGAGGAATACATTGAGATGATACAAGGTAAGACCGCTGCTATGTTCCTTACCTGTGCAGAAGTAGGTTCCCACCTTGCAGGTGCCGACCAAGAAGTAATCCAGTGTATGCATGATTGGGGACTTGCTTTGGGATTGTGTTTCCAATTAATGGATGATTTGATTGATGTACTTTCAGATTCTGATACTCTTGGTAAACCCAGTGGTAGCGATGTTGCTCAAGGTAAAAGGACACTGATGGTTATCCACGCGTTAAGGCAGCCTCCTTCGCAATCAAAGGATGATTTGCTTGCAGTTCTTGGTAGAGGTGAGAATGTGACATCTGAGCAAGTTGCTAGAAGTCACAAAGCCCTGCATGAATTAGGTTCAATTGACTATGCTCGGACTAAAGCAGAAGCATATCATAGGAGAGCACACGATTGCTTAGACAGAATTCCTGATAATCCAGCATTGCGAGCTTTGCGAGAATTAACCGATTATCAACTTAAGAGGATATACTGATTGAGCCAGGCTTCAGCACTTTGCAGTACCATCTAGTGTCTTTAGGATATTTCTTGTGAGATAAGCGATTGAAATAGCCATCCGTAAATGAGGCTGCAATGGTCTTGCATGGGGCCGCTGCAGATACAACTTCCAATTCTGTATCTCCTATGATGAAAATTGATCCTATACCCAAGTTGTAGCCCTCTACGAGAAGATTCTCCCCAGTTGTTCCAGGCATTATCGGATGTCCTTCAGATTGTAATTTAGTGAGAATTTCATTCTCAAGTACACATACTGCTCGCATCATCCCTCCGTGATGCTTTTTGTCGTTTTGATTATCACCGACCAAACCATCAAAATCAATTTGCGCAGACTCAACTGATGTTTTTGGGACTCCACCATTAGAGATGAAAATACCCAATACTGCTCCCATAAACTACGCACGCAGGCGCCTCGATTAGAGTTATTGCTGATCAATCTGAGTAGTAAGATTCTGGATTTGGCTCTGGCTTCAATCCCTTACGTGTGCGAATTTCTCCAACTACCTTGTCGAACAATTGTGGTGGTAGCATTTCGAATCCAATGTTTTCAGAATTCCAAATCGCACGCCCTTGTGATGCTGCACGGATATCATTGGAGAAACCGAATGTTTCTGCAACTGGAAGAGTTCCGATGACTGTGGTTGCTTCCCCTTCAGATGGCATATCTTCGATGATACCTCTTCGGTTGGTAATCTCACGTGTAACTTGTCCTAGCCAGTCGTTAGGAACGCTTACGTGCGACCTTTGCATTGGCTCCATCAATACTGTACGTGCACGAAGCATAGCACCTTTGATTGCGTTTCTAACAGCAGGAATTGTCTGTGCAGGTCCACGGTGGATTGCATCTTCATGTAACTTAGCATCGACTAGTCTGACCATCATTCCCATAACTGGTTCATCTGCTACTGGACCTTTCTTACAAACTTCGTTGAAAGCCTCGATAATTAGTTCACGAGTCTCGTGAAGTCCCTGAATACCCTTGGTGTCGTTTACTAGAACATTGGTTCCATTGATTGCGTAAGTTTTGCGCATCAAGTCTTTGTTTAATCCGAATTCTCCGAATTTTCTTCCAACTTCCTTTGCATCTCCAGTTCTAATAGTTCCAGAACCGAAATGACCATCTCTTAGAGCAGCAACTACTTCGGAGGAAAGTGGTTCACATTCCATCATGAATCTGTTGTGTCGGTTAGGCGACTTTCCTTCGAATGATCTTCCCTTATTGTCTCCTTCAACTGATTCTCTATACACAACAATTGGAGGGCTGACCTTTACCTTGATATTTTGTTCTTCTTCAAGTCTGTAAACTGTGATTTCCAAATGCAATTCTCCCATACCTGCTAACAGTGCTTCACCAGTTTCCTGATTAGTCATAACTTGTAGAGAAGCATCGGACTTTGCAAGAGAGCGTAGAGCATCGATGAACTTTGGTAGGTCCTTCATACTCTTTGGTTCAACAGCAACTGTAACTACAGGGTCTGAATAGTGCCTAATTGCTTCGAAAGGAGTGAAATCCTTGTCACGGGACAGGGTTACCCCAGCAGCTGCTGAACGAATACCTGTAATTGCTGCAATGTTGCCTGCTACTACCTTAGGTACAGTGATTCTGTCACCGCCAACCATCATGCTGACTTGTTGTACACGCTCAGCCTTTGCAGCACCGATTGCGTAAACTGATTCACCTTGGTTTATTGCACCAGAGTAGATGCGTCCTACTGCGACCTCACCAGCGTGAGGGTCCATCCAAATCTTTGTAATCATCATTGCAAGTTCTGCTTCTGGATCACAACTGATCATTGCTTTACCGATTGGAGTATCAAGATCTCCATTCCAAATGTTAGGTATACGGTAAGGCTGAGCCTCAACCGGCCCTGGTAATTTTGTTACAGCCATATCAAGAAGTACTTCGTGAACTGGAGCTTTCTGAGCAAGTGTCTTCTGGTCTTCATTATTACAATACTCAAAAATCTCAGTCATTGAAACTCCAGACTTTTTCATGTATGGAATTGTGATTCCCCAGTTGTGATATGCGGAACCAAATGCAACTGTTCCATCAAGAACACTTACTTGCCACTCTTTCTTCTTCTCTTCTGGAGCGAATTGGCGAATCAATTTGTTTACTTTGATAATAGTCTCTTCAAATCTCTTCAACATATCTTCAGGTGTTACCTTCAATTCGTTGATTAGACGGTCTACTTTATTGATGAATAGAACCGGCTTTACCTTCTCCTTCAATGCTTGACGAACTACAGTTTCAGTCTGTGGCATTGGCCCTTCAACAGCACATGCAAGTATGAAACATCCGTCAACAGCACGCATGGCACGAGTAACGTCTCCTCCGAAGTCAACGTGTCCTGGAGTGTCGATTAAGTTGATTAGGAAATCAGTTCCATCTACACCGTGAACCATCGATGCAGATGCAGCGTTAATAGTAATTCCACGAGCACTTTCCTGTTCATCGAAATCTAGAACACGACTCTTTCCAGCTAAATCTTCGCTCATCATTCCTGCACCTGCAATTAGGTTGTCAGAAAGTGTGGTCTTTCCGTGGTCAATGTGAGCGGCAATACATAGATTACGAATCTGTGGAAGTATATGCATTACTTCTGTTGCCTTCTTGATGTTGTCTTCTTTACGGCCCATGGTGAATCACCTGACTCTCGTCTTTCCTCGCCACCTTGAAGGGGTTTATCAAATCGTCTGACAGATTTACTCAGCAATCGTTGTGCTGTGGCTAATTAAACGGTTTTCACAATCGAATTGTATTTCCCGTCCATTTCTTTGAACATCTTTTTCAAATCGGCACGAATATTTGCATAATTTTCCTTAATCTCGGAAATCTTCTTTTTCACAATAATCTTGGATTCTCTGACAGCATTTTTCAGTTCCTTTTTCGCTTTGTGTAATTCATAAAGGCAAGAACGCAGTGATTCACGATATTGCGATATCTTAGATTGATAAATCCCTACGTCTAGATTACTTGCCTCCAATTTATCGGCTGATTTCTTGAACTTCATATCCAATTTTGCAATTTCAATGGAATGTTTTGGTGTCGATTTCAAATTAGATTTCAGTCCCAATATTCTGAAACTTCGAATCCACCATTTGCTAGGATCTACATGGTACCATTTGTGTCCATTCCGATAATCTGCTTGGAATGTGTGATGAAAGTTGTGATATCCTTCACCAAACGTTAGAAATGCCAACCAAAAGGAATCCTTGCTTGAGTTATCTTCAGAATATGGCTGTCTACCCCAAATATGTGCAGCACTGTTGATTAGGAAAGTTCCATGATGAACAAATACAATTCTGACAAGACCTCCCCAAACCAAACAGCCGATTGCTGTAGGAATTCCACCGAATAAAAACCCGACCAATGTAGGAAAAATTATCCCTGATAATGCCCCGATTAGGAAGATGTTACGATGTTGCCACATGATTATCTTACTAGATTGTAAATCCTTGACATTAGAAAAGTCATTAGCAAATTTTTCTTCTTCAATTAATACCCATCCAATGTGTGAATACCAGAATCCTCTACTTGCAGAATAGGGATCCTTATCGGAATCAGTCATCTTGTGATGGTTCCTGTGATCTGAGCACCATTCAATTATCGAATTTTGAAATGAACCTGCCCCAAAAATAGAGTAAAACAACACAAGTGGCCACGATGCTTCGTGTGAACGATGTGAAAACAGTCGGTGATATCCAACAGTTATCGATAATCCACATGCAAAGTAGAGCGATAGAAAAACTGTGAATTCTACCCACCCTGGACTACCAAAGTAGGACCAATGAGCCAGAACCCCCAATAATGCAAATACAGGGGTTGCGATTAGAAATATCGAATTTAACCAATTTATTCTAGAAGGCGATGCATACTCCGACATAACTAGACTCGCAAAGCATGACGCTATTGACTATTGGGGTCCGATAACCAAGAATAATTTGGTTAGGGTTGCTAAATAAATCAACGGGCACTTGAAGCGATGCGTTGAACTTCCTCTTTCTTTGCCACAGCAAAGGAGGTGACATCACCAACACTTGCTTTGGACAATTCGTTGATGATACATTGTGTTAGAGTTCGCTTCGACTTGGAAGTTCCTTGTTGAGCACCTTTGGCTAGGTTAGCTAGGGCTACATCCAATCTTCGAGATGGTGAACTGTCAACCGCCTTTGGCTGAGAAACTGCTCCAAATTTGATTCTGGTGATTTCTTCCATTGGTGCTGCGTGGCAAATAGCATCAACAAATGCTTGAAGAGGATTTTCACCACTCTTTGCAGCAATTGAATCCAATGCTGCTTCGAATGCTTTCAATGCGCCCATCTTCTTACCAGTGTACTTTCCAGTTCTCATTAGTTTGTTTGTGAACCTTTCCACAACAGACAGGCGAGCCTTTCCGAACCAAGCGTTAGCGTGGCGGCCACCAGTGTGTGGGACTCCAACGGTTGAGAGATTGATGTAAGGGGCTAGACCAGGGTCGCGGCAAACGACATCAGCAGCATCATACTTGCCGAAAACTAAGGTTCCAATACCTGCAATAGGCTTGACTTCTTCGACAATTACTTCTTCTTCCTCTTGTGCTTCGACTTCGTCACTCATCACAATCACTCCGAATCATCGAACAGGCTTCTCCTTTCGTCCACGAACCATCTCATCTAGAGAAACGCCGTTGACTTGGATGACCTTGTAACGGACACCAGGAATATCTCCGTATGAACGACCCATGCGTCCACCGATACCTTCTACCATCACTTCATCGTGTTCATCGATGAAGTTGATTGCACCATCACCAGGTGCGAAAGCAGTTAACTTGTTTCCATTTTTGATCAAGGAAATTTTTACTGCTTTACGAATTCCAGAGTTCGGCTGCTTAGCCTCAATGCCAACTTTTTCGATAACGATACCCTTTGCTTGGGTGGAACCAGCAAGAGGGTCGTGCTTAGCTCTTGACTTGAGCATACGCTTCTTGTACCTACGGTCAGACCACCTAAACTTTTGGCGGTCTTTTGCCATCTTAGTTCCTGCGAACAATCCACGACCCATGCATAACACTCCAAGAAGCAACTTGCCGACCTACCTCCCCTATTTCATGGTGCCGATTGAAACAGATGGGTCAAATGATGCACTCGTAGCCGAAAGTATAGGCCAATGTTCATGGTTATAATCCTACACGAAGGGTCGATGGCATTCCGTGATTTACTAGGTGCGGCCTCTATTGTTGATGAGCCAACAAGTGTACTGCATGGGATTTTTGACAAATCGAATTCTACTGGACACGATTTGTTAGTATTTGAAAATCTGATTGAAGCACCTGGTCATAAAATTGCACTTAATCTTCTCACCCGCCCTCGTTTATGTGAGGCTCTGTCTATTGAGCCGGAGCAATTTGTTGACCTGCTAGGGTGGGCTATGGAAAATCCTGGAACGCCAAGAATTGTCGAATCTGGTCCAGTAATGGAAGAGCCTCAAGTTAGTCCGAAATTGACCAAATTACCGATTCCGCATCATTGGAGAGAAGATCGTGGTAGATATATGTCAGCAAGCGTAATTATCGCTGAATATAATGGCGTTCGAAACATGTCTT
The DNA here is from genome assembly GCA_964516645.1 of uncultured Candidatus Poseidoniales archaeon. GTDB lineage: Archaea > Thermoplasmatota > Poseidoniia > Poseidoniales > Poseidoniaceae > MGIIa-K1. The sequence continues at coordinate 48,775 of CAZEXE010000001.1, read as the reverse complement.
TTCATAGGCAATATTTACGTGATGAAAACCATGTAGTGGCTAGAATTGTTCCTAGGCATCTTCACACTATGACTGGTGAAGCAAGAGCAGTTGGAGATGAGATAAATATCGCTATTATCAATGCACCAGACCCAGTTGTTCTGCTCGCAGCAGCTATGTCATTCGATACAAATATCGACGAGTTAACTATTGCATCTGCATTGCACGAAAAGGTGTATGGCAGACCACTTGAATTGGTTGCACTGCCAAATGGAATTCATGTTCCGGCAAATGCTGAGTACGCAATGTGGGGCCGAATAACGACTGAGGATGATGATGAAGGCCCATATGTTGACATTACAGGAACTATTGATGAAGTTCGCCAAGAACCAGTTATCGAGATAGATGGAATAACCCATCGCACCAACCCCATCTTCCACGCTTTGATACCTGCTGAGGCTGAGCACAAGACATTGATGGGATTACCAAGAGCTCCAACGATTAAGTCGGCTGTGAATGAGGTATGTGAATGCTTAGATGTTCACATGACTGAAGGAGGAGGAGGCTGGTTAGCAGCTGTAGTTAAAATCAAAGTCAAGAATGAAGGCGATGGCAAAAGAGCAATTCAAGCAGCCCTTGATGGGCATCGCTCGATGAAGATGGTAACGATAGTTGACGAAGATATTGATATCACAGATTCGGTAAGAGTAGAATGGGCGATGATGACAAGATGGCAACCGGATACTGATACAGTAATTCTTTCCAATCAAAAGGGTTCCAGTCTAGATCCCTCGCGTCTTAGTGATGGTAAAACAGCGAAGATAGGAATAGATGCGACAATACCATGGGGTTATGACCGGTCAAATTTCATGTCTGTTCAGTGAGTTGGTTCCATGGATAGTGCTTCGGTTCTCCAGCATCCACGCAGAAACTTAGGAAGCAGGCACCGTTCGCAAGCAGATAGATTCGTCAGGTTAGCGAAAAAGGATCCATCACGCGAGGATGAGAATTTAGCGTGGGCTGAACAAAATGCACAACAAGCAGTTCTGTACGATTTTACCGATGAGAGAAATTGGCGTTGCCTTGCAGAAATCAAACATATGCGTGATGATGGAGATGGACTAGCACTTGTATTGGAAGATTTGTTTGTGGTGTTGGGCAGAGATCCAAATCAATTGGGTCAACTCAAAGGTGTAAATCACATGGAAGTAGGGTTGGAATTACTCGAAGCAGCCTTTCTTACAGATTCCTTAGAACCTGAGGTTTGGTTTGGAAAATTAGATACTCCGTCATTAGAGAATTTTGCGATTCGGTGTAAGGGCCTTGATTTTACAGACCAGCGCGCCAACATAATTTATGGGCGTAGGCTAGAGCGAATTCGAAGTGCTGGGCATGAAGACATGTTCATTGAACTTGTACACCATCTGCTTGCACACAGACCTGCAAATCACGAGTTATGGATGGAATTAGGAAGATTACATGAACGTAGAAACGAAATTGACCAGGCTTGGTTATGTTATGATCATGTTCAGCAATTTAGGCCAACTGAACCTGTAAGAGACTTATTCCTTGAGAGATTAAAGGGGGCAATGGATGGAAAGGATTCAGTTCCCTGGAGTGGTCCATCCTTAGAGACTCGTGCAGATTTCTTAGAACGAATGCAGAGCCTTTCTCAAACTGTGTCAGAAGTACCTGTTGAAGTGGAAGAAACAATTGAAGTGGAAGTAATTGACTTAGATTTGAAGCGATTGCAAGATCTCATCGAAGCAGGTGAAGCTGCTGAGGCCTTCTTCATGGCTCGTTCATTATTTACATCTGGAGAGTCTTGGGCTGAGGAATGGATGATCAAGGCCCAATCAATGCTCTAAGATTCCTTTAGAGTCATTATTTCTGTTACCCTATCAGTCCAAATTTTTGCAGTATCTTCTTCACTAATTGAAGCACATAATGCTGCTAACAATGCATCTTCTACCTCGCTTGGAGAAGATAGTAAATCAGCAAAAAATTCAGTCTTATCCAACCTTTTTGCTAGCATAACTAAGGCTCTAAGGTCGGGCCTTTCTTGCCCCGAATAACCTTCTTCCGTATGCTTTATACACCACTCCAAAACCCCCAATACATCGTCTGAGTGGACTTGTAAAACAGGTTGTTCTTCTCCTGCAGATAGTGGCTTTGCTTCTAAGATTTGGTCAGCAAATTTTTCTGCCTTATCGCTGATGAACCCAGAAGATATCTCTACAAAGATAGCACCAGATTCGACTGCTAATTCAATCTGATTAGCAATAATTGAATGTGCATGTGCATTGAATGCACACCTAGCAGCATCAAACATATGTCCAAATGCAAGGTGTATTCGAGCAGCCTGAATTCTCGATATGGCAATTGTTTCATTTGCATGGCCTGCTCTTCGCGAAATTTCTCCATGAACATGCAGTGCCATCATCGGTTCCTCTATGGATAGATGGAATGCTGCTTTGTTAAGCAATGAGATGTCGTGATCACGACTTGCCTTTGCGACTGATTTCAATCGAGTTTCTGCCCAAGTTAAATCATCTCTTGCAGATTCGATTTCCCCATTTTCAAAATGGACAAGACCTCTCTCCATCCTTAACCGACCTTCAAGCGCTAGATCTCTAGTATCTGGATTTCTTGCGACTTCAAGCGCTTCTTCTATAGAATCCAAATTGATTTCACCCGACAGTCTTTGCTTGACTAAATTGAGTACTTTAGTCTCGGAGGGAGTGAGTTTTTCCTCAAGGTATTCAACAATATCACTATCCATTACCAATCCTAATTCAGCAACACCGAGCCAACTTTTCCAGCCCATCTTTTCGAGCATTGGTTCTAGTTGCCTCTCTCCATCCTCATAGGCCTGAATGATTTCTTCTGGGTTCATTTATCCATCCTCCCAGTATTTGCTAACAGATTGATGAAAGCAGTTTCTGCAGCGATTCTGTCGCTTTTTCCAGTCCAGCCTGCAGCACCATCATGTCCTCCTCCATCGCCACCCAGTTTGGCAGATAATTTTTGCATCATCTCACCTAAATGAATTCCACATAGCGTCGTTGATCTTGGTGCTCTTGCCGTAAGTCGTGTCTCACCATCTCGAAAACGCGATACTAATGCTATTTCAGCACCTGCTTGAGTTAGTATTCCGGCAACCTTTCCCTCGTGGATTCCTGCATGGGTGTGGACAAGATTCCACTTTCCACAATCTGTAGATTGGCATCTAGACAATGCCTTGAGTATTGCTCCTCTTTCACTGGAATTGATGTCCTCTGTTTGAATATATTCTACGAATTCTTGATACTCGAATTTAGCATCTTCTAGTAGTTCTGCTGCACATTTCAGTGATGATTTATCAGCATGTTTGAATCTACCAGTATCCGTTATCAATCCTGCAAGTAAGAGCTTACGTACTTCATCACTCAATGATTTAGGAGAATGTTGCTTTAGGTAGTTGAAAATTATTTGCGTAGTGGCTCGAGCATTATCTCTTACCTCCAAGTCACCTTTACCAAATGTCCATTCACATGTGTCGTGATGATCAATTACGCAAATTGGTACACCTTTTGGAATTTCAACTCCTGTTTGAGATTCTGATGCTGCATCTACGATTATAATGCCGCCTAATTTTGACGGCCAAGATGGCGATTTGGCTAACTTTCTAAATGGAGCATTAATTTCAGAACAGAGCCTGTTTGCTAGTTTTCCTAGATGCAAACCACAAGCCATTAGGTTTGGATTCGAAGATGCCAAAGCAATGGCTGAACCAATTGTGTCCATATCTCCATTTCTTCCGGCAAGAACTGGAACTGCTCCATTTGATGTGGCATTACTGATCCAGTTCGCTAATTTGTCCAAGTTCATCCCTCTAGAGATTGCTTCAACTTTTCATAGGTTGCTACAAGTTCAGCCTCTCGTTTACCCATAGTTTCAACAGCAGATTTCATCTGTTTAAGGGTTGCTTCTAAATCAGATAGCAATTGGTCACGGTCTTCAACTTCAACTAGAATTGTCCCCATTTGGCGATGGAGCGCCATGTCTTCAGGTTGATTCTTCACTGCAGCAATCGTTCCTTCCAATTCTCTGACCTGAGCATTTAATGAAGCAACTTGTTGTCTGGCAGATTGAACTTCTGCCACTACCATTTGCAATTGTTGGGCCGACTCCATATTTCCACCTCACAGGCTTGGGGTTCAAGAATCCATCACTTCGATAACTTTGCTTGCAATTACTAAAGATCTCATTCTGGTATTCCACATTGCTCTCGCATCCTTAGCCCTACTTTCTTCAAGAGTAAAAGTAAAATTATCTCCATTAACGATAACTTCTTCTTCACTAGAAAGACTAGATGCTAACGATTTAGCATGGGTAGAATCCACCGAAAGGCGGACTGACCACAAGGGGATCACTCCTCTTCGTCTAGTTCACCAGCATTCATGGCACGCTCGTATTCGATAGCGGCCTGCTGAGCGATGTATGCCATGTCTGCAGTAGTAGCACCATCTGCATTGCGGCGAATGATTCTGTTGTTTGCATCTGATGCACGAGTGTAAGGCTCCCATGCGCCACCAGCAAAAGTGTGTCCGCACTTGCCACATGCCCAAATTCCTACAGCTTTGCGGCTAACCTTGCGGTATTGGCAAACTGGACAAGTGTATTTTGCAGACTTCTTTTTCATGGCCATGCCTGCGTTACGTCGAACGCTAACACCATATCTTGCACCAAAACGACCGGTTGCACCAGCCTTCTGTGTTCGCTTTGCCATGTTTATTCCTCCTTGGAGTTGACAAGTTCTGCGAGTTCAGAACAGCGCTGCTGAGCGATTTCGAGTATCTCGTCGAATTCGGCCGGAGTGAAAGTTCCCTTTAACCCCTTCTGAAGTGAATGAAGATGCCCTTCATCTCCTAAAGTGATGTGAATTCTCTCATCGCCACCCAATTCTTCCTCTTCATTTGCATCAAGAACATACCTTCCACCAACTCTTGTGAATGAACACATTGTAGGTGTCATCGATAGCGAAAGCGGGTAGTCTTCACCGATATCAAATCGCTCTGCAGGAACTATAGCTGTTCGCAGTGCTGCAATAGCACCTAGTGCACATGCGTCGAAGATATTTCCTTTGTCAGAAAGCACGTGAATATCAATCATAATTCCTAGAACCTTCTCGCCAGGAATAATGCAAAGAGAATCCATGTCAATACATCCTGATTCGCGAATTCCTCTATCAACGACTCTTCCCAACTCAATTGATTGAGGGGAAGGCGGTCCCGGTTCATACTTACGTCCAGCAACAGGTCGTAGTTCTGCTCCGCACATTAGTGACCCTTGAGTAGGGCGGTCTGGCCATGGAGTTCTAACCTCGAATTTAACACCAGCATAGATTACAGTATCTCCCCAAGTTACTTTTGCACTTCCTTCTGCATTGTATAGGCAATTTGTCTCTAGCGTAATTTCTCTGGATTCCCAGCGTCCTCTACCATCGATTCTCTCATCCTTCTCAGCAAGAGCAGCCAATTCCTGTCGCAATAATTTTGGTACAAGTTCAACCATCAGACTCCACCTCCATTCTTTTGTGCATACCTGCGCTTTAGTGCATCAACTTGCAACTCATGAATTTCCTTTGCAGCCTTCATGTTGTATTCCATACATGTGTTGTATTCTTCAACTGAAAGATCACCATCCATCTGCAAGAATGCGATTTCTCCAGTAGTAGGTAGAATTCCCATAGGAAGGTCGGCTTGGCCATAGTTGTCTTCGGCCTTGTCTAGGTCAAGAACTACAGTATCCTCGATTTTTCCACTTGCAACACCCACAATCAAATCCCTCATTGGAATTCCTGCATCGGCAAGTGCAACAGCTGCAGCAGTAATTCCTACACAGCGAGTTCCGGCCTCAGCAGCCAAAATTTCAATTTCCACACGAATTTTTGAGCGTGGGAATCTTTCAATCAGTACAACACTTTCTAGAGCCTCAGCGGTCACTTTGCTAATCTCTCTAGAGCGTCGATTAAATCCTGGACGAATTCTATCACTTGTTGAGAATGGCGCCATGTTGTAACGAACATCGATTACTGCTCTGTCTTGTCTCTGTATTTTTCTTGGATGTGCTTCCATTGGTCCGTAAACAGCGCAAACTGCGATGTTAAGACCATGCTTAACCCAAGCAGAACCTTCTGCAGCAGGCAGAATACCTGCCTCAATTTCGACTTCTCTCATTTCATCGACTTTGCGACCATCTAATCGCAGTCCATCATCACGTAATAGTTGTACATCTCCGTATCCGCCCATCAGGCATTCCTCCTTTCTTCGATTAATGCTTCCAATGAAGCATTGAATGTGGCCATATGGCCTTCGTTACGCACCAAATCGAGTACAGTGCGCATGAATGCAATTCCGTCTGAGTCACCATCGACCCAAACTCTTCCATTTTCAGCAACAATAATTCTACAATCGCTGACTTCCTTTAGTTGCCTTAGGGTAGAATCTTGCTCTCCCCTTAGGCGTGAAATATGATTCATCGAAATTTCGGACATGATGCCTTCCTTTAGGCGGCGCAGACCAACTCCCTTCATTGTCAAGACAATGTTATGTGCTTCATCGACTTCTTGGACTCTTGCTAACATAATGTCACCAATATCCATTTGTTGTCTTGCAGCACCAAATTCTACTTTCCAAGGTGCTAATGACATAGGCAATAATCCATTGAATGGTCCGTTTACATCAGCAAACCAGAGATTGTTACGAACACTTTCGACAACTCCGATTACAAGGTCACCAGACCTTGGCATGTATGCTGAATGAATAGGATCTACTGATGTAACTCCATTGTTTACCTTTATCCAACCGACTTTGGTTGCGATAATGTTGTCCCCCATGATTAGGGTACCTGTTCCTGCTCGCGCCCCTGACGAAGCCCCGATGGCTTCTCCAGGAGTCACGAGGCGCAGCTCGGCGCCTTCTTTCGCTCCTGACATCTCTTTGTCTCCGAGACGGCCGACCAGCCATCCCATGATAAAGCAGACGCTTTACGAATTCTTCACAATTCTTTGACTTCTGAGTTCCCGTCAACGCTTTTTACCTTACCAATGATATTTCCTACCATCCCCGGTGGGCACTCGATAATACAGGCCCAATCTCCATTTGACAACCATTCTTCTTTGTCCAAATATTGGCGCAAAAATTTGCTAGATTTTCCGTATCCAGAACCAGATATTCTAAAAGCGATTCTTACCGGTTCAAAGGACAGAGGAATTAGTGGTTTTAGAGAATTGATTGCATCCTTAACTTGAACATCGAGGCGTTTGAAAGGGTCAACTGAAAATCTACTCTCCTCCAATGCTAATTCGATTCTAGTTTTTGGATGTGGTGATTTGGCCTTGGGATCGATTGCAGTTGAATGTATTTCCTCGATAATCAACTGACGTTTCTGTTCAACCATCTCCTTTCTTTGGTTTGTTGTTAATTGGATATTCCCTTTGTCGAGAATAATCGCTGCGATTTCGTTGATTTCCTGAGTACCAAATGCACCTTCAATTGCTTCTTCGGTAGGTCTATCTCCACCTTTTGCATCATGCCATACTTCATCTGTAGCAAGGAAATCATCCATGTTAACATTGGCTGGGTTTTGTCTAAACGATTCGACTAAGTCTGGATCGACTAAAATCTCATATCGCTTTCCGCCGTATTCCCAGCGAGCCAAGACAGCAGAGTCAAGGCTGACCATGATTAAGTTCACTCCTCAAGTGGCTTCAATCGATCAATCTGCTTGTTTACTTCGCCTCTGTCCAGTACTCTGTAACCTTCAGAATCAATGACTGAAACTTCTACTGCGTCCCTGTTTAGTTCTTGATCATTCGCGTTTCGTAAAGCTTCTAATCCAAGTTTCATTGCAGCGTTTAAGGTCAAATTATTCTTCCAATTCTTTTCGAAGTAATCGATAACAGTATTTCTACCGCTACCGATTGCTCCAGCATGGTATGACTGGTATGCTCCAGAGGGATCGGTTTCGAATAGGTGAATGCCATTGTCATCAACACCGCCTACTAGTAGAGCAGTGCCAAACGGTCGTGAACCACCGTATTGGGTGAATGATTGCTTAAAATCACAAATTTTCTTTGTTAAGATATCTACTGGAACTGTTGCCGCGTATGTTATTCGGTTAATTTGTGCCTCAACACGTGCACGTGCAACAAGTTGCCTAGCATCTGCAACAAGTCCACTGGTCGCTATGCCTACATGGTCATCAATCTTGAACATCTTTTCGATGGACTCTGGAATAATTAAACGACTTGCAATTCTCTTGTCGCAGACTAAAACCACACCATCTCTGAACTTTAGTCCAGCAGTCGTAGTTCCTCTCTTTACACTCTCTCTAGCATATTCTACCTGAAACAATCTTCCATCTGGGCTGAATGTGGTAATTCCGTGGTCATATCCTCTTCCGCTTGGCTGCAAAGTGCCCACCTCTAGTAGCGGTCCGGGTCGGGGTCTTATCAACCTTGGCGGGATGCGAGGTCTGTGAAGGTAGCAGTTCTCTCTAGTGGCGGCAAGGACAGTAGTGCTGCAATTTGGTGGGCCCAGTGCAAAGGTTGGGATGTTACTCACTTAGTTACGATGATAGTTGTCGGCAATGATTCATTGATGTTTCAGATTCCTGGGACTTCATTGGTCGAGGATCAAGCAGAATTATGTGGGTGTAAATGGTTGCCAGTTGAAACAAAGGGCGAAGCTGAAAAAGAAGTTGATGATTTAAAAAACGCACTTTTGAATTTGGATATTGATGGGATTGTTTCAGGTGCCTTACGCTCGGATTATCAAAAAACTCGGTTGGAGCGAATGAGCGAGGAATTAGGAATTAAATCATTCACACCTTTATGGCATCAATCCAGCCATTCTCATATGGAAAATTTAGTGGCAAACGGGTTCAAAGTAATGATTACAGGCGTATCTTCAGATGGTTTGGGCAGCGAATGGCTGGGATGTGTTCTAGACGTAGATTCGTTGATGAAATTACAGAGTATTGCTTCGAAATATAGATTTCATTTTGATGGAGAAGGAGGCGAATATGAAACTCTAGTAATCGCTGGTCCTCACATGAATGGTGAATTAGAATTGAAATTTGAGGCACATTGGGATGGGGTAAGAGGACACCTAACTTTTGAGTAATTCCTGATTTCTTTGGAAGGGCCTTTACTCGGAATATTCATGTCCTATGCCCAAAGGGAGTCAAACATGGCGTTCTGTCCTCTCGACTATCGATATGGTTGCCAAGACTTCAAAGAGATATGGTCTGAACTAGGACGGCATCAACGTCAGTTGGAAGTCGAAAGAGCACTAATTTGGGCTCACAAAGAGATGGGAAAGGTTTCGGCTGAAGATTATGCTAAGGTAGCAGAAATCGCAGTACCATCAATTGTAACTAAGGAAAGAGTTTCAGAAATTGAAGCAGAAACACGTCACGACATTATGGCTTTGACTAAGGCTATGGCAGAAGCAGCAGGCGAAGCAGGTTGGTGTATTCATTTAGGAGCAACATCAAATGATATTGTAGATACTGCTGTCGGATTACAACTTAGGGACTCAATCATTCTATTACGCGAACAACTATGCAACCTAATTGAAGTTACAGCAAATCTTGCAGAAAGGGAAAGAGATACTGTAATGCTTGGTAGAACTCATGGCCAAGCCGCTGTACCGATTACTTTTGGCCTGAAAGCAGCGGTATGGCTAGATGAAATGCGTCGCCAATTGGTTCGTCTAGACGAGGCGACTCCTCGTATTGCTGTTGGCAAATTTTTGGGTGCTGTTGGTACGGGTGCAGCACAAGGCGAAGGTGCACGTGAATTACAGAGATTAATCTTGACACATCTTGGTCTTGAGGTTCCTCTTGCAACCACACAGGTAGTAGGTCGTGATCGTTACATCGAGTATGTTTCTTGGCTCTCTAATGTTGCCTGCACATGTGAAAAGATTCTGCAGGAAATAAGAAATCTCCAGCGTTCTGAAATCGCAGAAGCTGGTGAGGGATTTGATGTAAAGAAACAAGTGGGCTCTTCCACTATGGCACATAAGAAAAATCCAATTAAATCAGAAAATGCTTCAGGACTTGCTAGAATTGTTCGTTCATTCATCATTCCTACTTATGAAAACGCATTACTTTGGCACGAACGGGATCTTGCTAATTCCAGTAGTGAGAGATTCACATTGTCTCATGCTTCTGCACTTTGTGAAGATGTTGTTGCTAAGACTGCTAATGTTCTAACTAATCTTTGGGTTGATAGTGATAGAATGTTAGCAAATATTGCTAGCCAAAAAGGATTGGTAATGGCTGAAAAGGTGATGATTGAACTTGTCAATCATGGAATCGGTCGTGACGAAGCACATGAAATTCTTAGGTCTGCATCCTTTGAGGCTATTGAAAATGGTGAGGAATTAATCGATGTCTGTGCTCGAACTCCGGCTGTTGCTGCAGCATTTAGTGCTGAAGACTTAGAGGCAATGTTCGACCCTGCAAACCATATTGGTGTATCTGGAGAAATTGTTGATGAAGCGGTTGAATTGGCACGTAGTGCTATTCAGTAACTTCCTTACTTACATCGGTTTGTTTCATCGATACTCGCACTAGAATCATTGCAACTAGTGACGATAATGTGAATGCGATACCAACCATTTTCGACATGCTATACCACAATCCAATCAGCCCAAATAGGGACAAGTAAGCGAGAACTTGACACAGTGCAGATGCGAGATTCAATCTATCCATCATTTCTTCGCTTAGTTTTCCATCATTCTCAAGCAGGAATGTATAGATCAAGAAATAAATACCCTGGAAAGGAATTGTGGCTGCAATCAATGTTAAAGCAAGTTCTCTAATGAATTTTGGATTTGCCTCTTGCTCTATTCCTTGAAAAAGCATCACTGCGGTATTTGTTCCAAGCAATGCCGCCATAATTGTCCAACGTTTATCCTGGGATGAAGTTCGACTTTCGACATTGACCGAATCATCACCCATGAGTGGCGGCTAACTTGTCAAGGGTTTGTATATTGCCCCAAATGAATATGCAAGAAATACGAATTTGCTACCGATTAAATGTAGCGGAATGCTAGTAAAATTCCACCGGTGACAGTCGCTACAATCATTAAGAGCAAAATCATTGAATGAGGTCCATACTCATTGGTGTCCTCTAATGCGGTTTTCATTAATCCATCTCGCGATAATGCCGAAGATAATTTACCGGCTTCCTTGAACTTAGGTAGAGGTCTTCTTGGAATCCTTTCTCCCTTACGCAATTCACCGGCCATGAATGTGTGAAGGGCAATTGGGTCATATGGCTTGTCATTGTATATTGGGAAACCAATATCTTCTATGAACAATTACGCCAGCACATGGAAGAACCCACTGTCGCAGATATGTCGATTACCGACGAGCATATTGTAGTAGCTTCTAAGACAAAAGTAAGCGAGATTTGCCAAGAACTTTCCATAAATCCTGAACATGCGATTTTAGTAAAAAGAGAAAGAGAAATTCTTGGTGTCGTTACCGCAAGAGACATCTTCGCTAGAATGGCAGAAGGAATCAATGCGACTAAAGTCAAAGTTGACAAAATTATGCGAACGAATATCCTAGCAGTTCAAGGAAACATGCCCCTTTCAAAGGGCTTGGATCTGATGAGCAATACATCGCCAGATGTGGTCATAGTGGTCGATGAGAATAATGATTTCATGGGTTATTTCTCAGTTAGAGATTATCGAGAAGCAACAAGAAAATTGGAAGCGCACTTGTTAATGGCGGCTAGATTATCTCGCTCACGTAAGGCAATAAGTGAGAAAAAGTTCGAGGAAGAAGATTCCGGGGGGGACTTGCTCGACCTGCTTCTTGGTAGCGGTGACTATGAAGAAGAGGAAATAGAAGTTCCCGCAATGATTAACCTAGACTGAGGTCTTGAAATGGAATTATGGAAACCACCCATTGATGGTGCTTCAATCCATTTGGCAGTAGAAGGTTCGTGTGGTGGAACAACATTGGGTCTGCAATTGGCTCGGCAAGTTATTGATAACGGTGGTCGAGTACTGTGGGCTGCACCAGAACTACCTGATGGAATTAGATTTTCACATATCTTTTCCGAGATTTCACTTACAGCATCTTCTAGATTTCATGCCATGAATTTAGTAGGTAATATCGAACAAGCGATTGAATCTTTATTGAATTCAGCAAAGATGTTACCGAATGTTTCTCTAGTTGTCCTTGATGATTATTGCCCAGACAGCGGGGCAATTCCAGGTGATGTAATCGAATCTGTGAACAAATTGATTTCAGATACAGATTGGACCACATTATTGATTTCCAAGGGAGGCACTTCTATGGATTCACAGCCATTGGTTGCTCGTGGAAAAAACAAATTGAATGCAGACAAAGTGTGGTTACTAACTCGTCCAGATTCAGACTCAAGAAGGGTACTGTGGCTGGACGGTGAACAAATCGAACTTCGTTTGAAAGAAGAAGGATTTGTTTGTTGATTATTCCTCTTCACCAAGAAGTTTAGCCATTTCTTCTAACGCTTCATCATCGGGCTCATCGAATTGCTCAGGATTTTTTGCTGCGCCATCAAGCACATCATCACCTGCGATCGCTGGAGCGGCATCTTGCTTTGCTTTTGCAAGATTTGCCCTACCACGGTTTGTCATGTACCAAATCATACCTAACAAAGTCAGTCCGAGAATGATGTAAGTTAGTTCTGTAGAATCTACCATGTTAGTCGCCAGCAGGGCTCGGCTATCAAGATTTAGGGTATTATGTCAGACTCTTTGCCAAATGTCGGCGTTTGTCTACAGGCGGTTGTACCCATCCAGTAAATGGTGGTACTCTTTCTTCATGGCTCCACAATTCCATACTTCGTGATTTGCATATAGGGCATCGAACCCCTTGTCCTGTACCCATTGATTTCATTCTTGAACCACAATCACAAAGAGGTCGACTAGCGGATTTTGATTCGGTTACTCGAATCGCTTCCAAATGGAATTTCCCTTCATATTCTAATCCCATGAATTCGAAACTATCTCCAATGTCTAACCATTGTGCGATTCTATTCACATTACCAGATTCACTGAACGCAAGGTAATTCCCATTGACTATTACATGTCCTCCTTGCAAGATTTCTTTTTCCTTTACAGTAATGTTTCGAATAGATTCGATGTGATCACCTGAAGATTGATTGGTAATGAAAATGCGATTACCGATTGTATTGGCACTAGAATTAACCAAAATATTAGTCGCTTGGGACGCAACTTCTCTACTGGTGGCTCTAACTCCAAACATTACAGGACACGGGCCCCTTGGAGCGATAAGCCCACGTTTTGTTCGAGGGTCACGACACAAAAATGTCCCTTCCATATTGTCCACAATTGTGAGAGCATCTTCGCTAACATCTCTCTTGCCAGACCTCCATGCGATTCCTTCCCAAGTGGTCTCACCTCCTCTCCATGCACATGAAGCAGCCGCACCGATTCTACCTTGTCCACCCCATTGATGTCCACCTTCATAGAAACTGACTTCACCCCTGACAGCATTCCAGTAATATTGTTCAATAGGCTGCTCTTGGAATAATGTCATTCCTGGGTCTGAGGGATATTGCTCCCTTTGAGAATGGACGGATTTTGACATTTGGCCTTTTAGAGGTAGAATATTGTTTTTCCAATATTCATCTAACCACTCAACAATCGAATCATCGCTATGCAATTCGACAGATAGAGAGGCATTACCTCGTGTTCTCTGAGCTGCAAATGGCCACAAACGCGTCAATCGAGGCTCCCCATGCTCACAAGGTAAAGCATTGAGTAAATCATGGAAAACAAGGGTTGTACAACCTCCTTCCAATGAATCGGTATCGTCAAGACCTAACCACATAATCATTCCACCGGGTTGAATTCATCACCTTCGTCATTGCGGATAATCCTCTCGATAACTTGACTGATTCCAACATCCTCATCCACTTTGAAAAGTCTTGCACCTACCGCCCAGCCAGCACCCATGTCGGAATTTCTGTCTCCTACCATTAGATCTAGATGATGAATTGGCTGTGGTTTACCTCCCCACCAGTCCAAATTCTTGTGCGACTGGTTACGAATTATCTCCGATGCCCGATTCAGCATTCCTGGGTGTGGTTTACGGCACCTACATCTGTCACGAGTTCTATGGGGGCACGTCATTACGACATCGATGTTACCAATTTCTTCTTGCAATTTTTTATGGATTGAATGGATTGTGTCCTCCCCCCAATATCCTCTCATTATGGCAGATTGATTTGTGGTGATAGCTATTCGGAAACCAAGTTTACGTAAATTCTGAATCGCTTGTCTCGACCCCGGAATGATTTCCAATTCTTCAGGGCTGTTGATGTACTGAGGGCTTCCATAATTTAGAACACCATCTCTGTCAAGAAAAGCGATTGCACCATTCCAATCCAAGTCGATGTTGGAAATGTTGACTTCGGCTATTGGCCCCTGCATCATAGCAGTGGAAATCAATCATACCTATGTGCATTAAGGCGAAGCCATTAGATGAAGCGCCATTCAGCGCTAATACATGGCAGGCGACTATCTAGTCGACAGGTCACTCGCAACAATTCTTGGTGCGGTTGGAATGTTGATACTATTTATCACCTGGAAAAGCCGTAATGGAAAATTCGAATCTTTTGCACCCGTTGGATGGGTGTTGACAGGATTCTATTTTTTCAATGACGTCGGATTCTATCTTTCACATGACGATGTAGTATTGACAGTAATGAGTGCTCTAACTCTACCTGGCGCAGTAGCAATTGCTATGTGGGAGCGACAAGTTTCTGAGCAGAAATATGCCAATGCTTTGCGTTGGTTCAGAGGTACCATAGCAGTTGCAGGCCTACCCTACCTCTTGATTGCACATGTGCCAATGCTCAATGTCTTGGCAATTTGGTTTGTTGCTTGGCAATCTGCAGCCCTGCTTTCATTTGCAGGGGGCGCAGATGTTACTTTGGGGGAAACTTATGCTAATCCCGCAAATGGTGACAAAGTAAATTGGGATAATTGGGAAGGTAATCAATGGTTTTTGACGGAGGATATGTCAGAATATGCTTTCCATACAGAATTAATGGTCAATGGTGAACCGATTTTCATAAATTTCGTTTTGGCTTGCACTGCAATTCAATCAATGATAATTTTCGTAGGAGCAATTTCAGTTCTTGAAATCGATTGGAGAAAAAGAGTAAGGGCTCTGTTCATTGCCCTTTCATTGATTCATATTCTTAATTTGTTTAGGAATGCTGGTTTAATCTGGCTGCAAATGGGTTATCCTGATTGGCGATGGATGAACCTTACAATTTTCGAATTTGGTCATGCCTATGTTTCGAGATTTGCTTCCCTAGGTGCAATGTTCCTGCTAGCACTGGTGTTATTCGAAATGTTGCCACAAATGCATCGCCATGTATTGTCCTTGATGCGACCCTTGGGTCTTGCTCCTGGAAAGAAGAAGAGTCAGTCGTAAAGATCTGAAACAGTCATATCTTCTGGTACATTGTCGACAGGTGGACCCAAATCTAATGCAGGTGGAACCACTTCTTGTGAAGGTGGGCTTAGAGCAGGATTTGTCATATGCGATAACATAGCCTCAGACAGATTGTCCTTCTGATATTCTTCCCATGCATACTCAGAACCTCTCCTAGTACGCACATACATGATTCCAAGAACTGTTACCAAAATCAGTCCCAGAATACTTGCTGAAACCCATATCACATCATTGTTTACCGATGCGATGAAATCTGCATTATCTCCAATTCCATCACCGTCTGTGTCCTTGTCTTCATCAGGATCATCTGGAAAAGCATCCTTATCGTTAGGAGTGCCGTCACCATCTCGGTCTAGAGGGTCATATGTAGTGACGCAATTCTCTACGTATTCTTCAACCTCATCGTAATCTATTCTCATATCGTTGTTCGTATCCATCTCAAAGAAATCGTATTCATTCTTCCACGCGATGCTCGAAAGTTGTTCGATGCTGAAACCTCTATCATCTGAACTGATTTGGTCTAGAGTGATATGTAACTCGTTATCACATGTACAGGTAAATATTGTAGCTTCAGTCTTATCGATTACACCATCCCTGTTGATGTCTATATCTTCAAATTCCTCGTCTGGTCCGTCAATGAGTTCATCGGTTGAAATATCTCCATCTCCATTTCTGTCGAGTTCTTCAAAAATTATTCCAACATATTCGTCACAAACTAATATTTCATCATCAATTGGGGGGTCAGGTCCAGGAGGATCAGGTCCTGGCCCAGGCATATCAAAGTCTTCCCATGTAGCAATAATCGAAATATCTTCGATATCGGTGTTGGCGAAAATTGTGATATCAATTCTTCCTGTTGCAAAGAAAATGTTGATTTCTTCTTCCGCACCACCCCAATCGGATTCAAATTCTGTATTACCAAATTGTCTTCCCATTGGGCGTTCATCGAAATCACCCCATTCGAATTCTTCCATCTCAGCAAATAATCCGAGGTCGCCTTCGCCACCCCATGTTCTGATTGTCAAATCCATAGCAGAAGTATCTCCTAAATCAATAAAGAAGTACAATTCTTCGCCTTCAGGTGCACTCATTCCACCAATTTCTTCCTCATTGAATAACTGAATTGGGTCTCCATCATAAGTCCAAACATATCTATCCTCAAATGATGCTGTGATGTCAATTCGGCTATAGTGCTCTTCACTGCCTAAGAGAATGTACCATCGGCCAGGGGTAGGATCATTGAATCCAATTTTATCTCCTGCCCCTGGTGCGTTTGAGTGTTTGTCATATGTAGTCCATGTAGGGTTTTGGTCAAGCCTCATCATCAATTTAGCTTCACCATCTCCATTGTTCAAATCTACTTCCAACCTTTCCGTGCCTACTGGTACGTCAATGTAGAAGAATTGGTCAAGGCCATCAAATCCACTCAGCGGACCATACGGAATACCATCAGTCAATTCCACTGCTGATTCTGGGTCGATATTGTTAGGGCTGTAAGTGAAATCTGCTTGGATTGTAACATCTCTACATCCTGAATATGTAGTCATCATAACATAGTAAATTCCTGGCTGTGCGTCGAAAATTTGCACGACTTCATCGTTACCTGAATTGTATGAGTGGTCTGAAGTTTGCTGGCCTCCAAATTGACGACCATTGCTACTACTCGCCTCACCGATTACGAAATCGTCTTCGATCCAGCCCCAATCATCAGTCATTGGTAGTGCACCTAGTGCGATGTGAAGTTCACAGTCACCAGGCCCTCCCCATGTGCTAACTCTTAATTCAGCAAGTTCATCTTGCAGGTCAACATAATAATACAATGATTTACCACTTTCTCTTGCAATTCTTTGACCAGTGACAGAGATACCATCATTCAATTCAGTCATTTCATCTAATTCTGGTGGTTCAGGGGCTTCTTCCCAATATGCGTTTATTTCCATGTTCGAAATATCGTAATTTGAGGAAACAGTAATCCAGTATGTTCCTTCCTCTGGCCATTCGAAATATTCGTAGACATATAGCCATTCAAAGGTCTCAACATGATAATCGTGATCCCATGCTGAAGGAATCTCATCCCTTGAAATATAGATTTCATATTCAGTATCTTCATTGAATTCTTCATCAAAATCAAAGTCCCATGCATATATGCTCAAAGAAACATATTGAGTATTTTCTGGAATATCCATAAAGAATAGCAAGGTATCTCCTGCGCTTGCATCAATATTATCGTAATATTCACCATTTTCCAATTCTACAGCCTGTGCTATAATCGTACCATCAGGCATAACCCAAGCGGCACCATGAATTTCTCCACCCCAACCCTGTGAATCTTCGGTGTAGTCTCCTTCACCTTCGCCAAACACCCATACAGATTCGTTCATCGAATTTCCTATTCGTATGTCATCTAACATTCCTTGGAAGTAGTTACAATCGCAGCCTGCCCCCATTCTTCCAATAAACAATTCATCACAATCATCACCTGATTGAAAGCAATCATTTGAGCCAAAATCACCTGCAGGAATCTGCGAATCATTAACATCAATTAGTCCTGCAGATTGGTTGTCGATGAAGAATTCACCTCCGTTCTGAGAATTTACAACTACCTTGACATGCGTCCAAACACCTTCCTGAATAGAATCATTTGAAGTAGGGTTTTGAGATAAAGAATATTCATTGGAATATGCGAGGTATCCATCGTTTAGGTACAACCCCCAGCCGTAGTCGCCAAACATTGTAATGAATTGGATTCCGTCGGTATCAGGAACGTTTACCCATGCTTCGATTTCGATTTCACCATTCCAATTTGGTATTTCTTCGTCTATCTTGATGTGGTCGTTCTCACCGTCAAATCGCAGAGCATAATCTGCCCCCTCTCCGATTTCCACGACACCGTAAACTGGGAAATATTGTGGATCATCTTCTAAATCATTCCAAGAAGCCGGATCGATGGATCCCATATTGGTTCCAGTGATGTGAACGTAATCTTCATCATCACCGTTACCAGGTTGCCCTTCACCCCAATTTCTGTATGTAAACGGGGTGCCGTCGTGCCAACGGTAATCTCCCTCGTTTTGGTGGTCAGACAAGCCAATCCATAGGTGTCTTGTTGTATTATTGCCAACTGCAAAAGTCTCGAATATCCATTGGTCTTCATCCGTATCATCCACAGTAACTAGGAATCCCCCTAGGCTTCTTGCCACAGTTGCTGCATCGCTCCATGACGAAGCAGAAAGAAGATGGTAGGTGTGGTTGTTTGCAGGGTTGACTACTGTGTTTAGTACTTCAATGTCCTGAACTTCATTAGCTGAAGAAGGTGTGATAAATGGACTAGCCGAAACCATCAACATTAGGGCAGTTAGCAAAATCGCCTTTCGGTTCACAATTAACCGTCTACGAAACTTGTTATTTAATCTAACACCGGAATATCCCATATTTAGTCCACTCATCTACAGATATATTTCACTTAATGGGTATGAAGATTTCACTTCATTCTCTTGCCACCAATTCTCAGTTCGGTCTTGAGTGGCATTTGATGTTCCCATGCGAATTCTTTGACTATTCTCCAACCCTTTTCTGAACCCTCATAATCTGTTACATCGATTGTTTTATCTCGGGTGTTTGCCTTGAATGCAGCAACAGGCTCGGCATTTCTGAAAACCAAGTATGCGCTACCAAATCCAAACTTTTGCTTGAGGACATCTGCGAAATAAGGTGCAATAGGGTCCGATGGCGGAATAACGAAATCACGAATAGGTGGTACACTCTTTGCCTCATTGAGTAAATCCTTTCGGCCCCAGCAGACTTCGTGCAAATCCTGAATCAAGAATCCTTTAATCAATGTGGAATCTTCTTCGAATTCTGTTAAAATCGCTTTCAATTCTTCTGGCTTGAATGGCGTCCCTGCTAATCTAATGAACTGTTTTAGTGTGATTACAGGAAAATCAGATACAAGACGCCGTAAATATTCTCTCCGTAGAATAACAGGGTCCAACCCTTGTCTTGGCGCAACAGACCGGAAACCTCCACGATAATCCTGTACCATGTGTCCGCTTCTTAGTAATGGCTGAATCAATTTTCTAAATTCAGCTCTTTTCATCGCATGTCTCTCCATGAATAAGTTTGGATCGCTGTGATTCTCAAAGAATTCTAGAATGTCAAGTAATTCATCGTTTGGCTCGTCTCCACGTATTGCTAGAAGTGTAGAAAAGTGGTCATATGAGGCCCAAACTTGGTGGCCGCGCAGATTAATGCCCTGGTGCAATTTATGGGCACTTGCCATATTCTTCAGGCTAACACGATATACCTCAGCACGTCCACGTAAACCAAAGTCATCACGCACTTCTTGTACACTTTCGAGTGCTTGAATTTCGTTTTCTAAGCGTGAGTTTTGGTGTAAATGATGGCGATTGAATAATGCGCGTTCCGCAATTTCTCGAGGTTGGGGGTCTACTACTCCACCACGAATCATTCTCTCTCCAGCTAATTTGAATCCAATATTTTCCAATGCTTTTCTTGAATCCTCTTCCAATTCTGTCACTGGAATTCCATTAAATTGAGAAAGCATCGCCACATCTACCAGTTGGTCTGAGTGATTATCAAGTAATTTTTCAAAGGCCTCACAAAATTCATCCAAATATGCATATGGAATGTGCATATCCTTGATTTCTAGATAGTCGTTGATTTTGAACATCAACACTTTACCAATTGGATCTACTCCCTTGAAAACAGGTAGATACCAACCCCTGTCAAGAACAGAGCGTACTTCCCAAATAAATCTAGAAACATATGGGTCAGATTGTGTCAATATCCGCAATTTTCTATCTTCTCTATTTTGTGTGCTTAGTTTGGATACTTCATCAGGTATGACATAAAATGCTTCAGGTTCGGGTACTAGAGCCATAATCTTCGATATTCTCCCTTGGTTCTCCAAGTTACGAAGTGCAATTGCCAATTCTTCAACATTTCTTGAGACATAGTATCGAAGTGTGAATGCCTTTACAGGCCCCATCCTCTTGATTACTTCAACAAGTGCATCTTCAAAATCCATTGCTTGATAGACACCGATTACTCTGTGGAATAATGACAATCGCCTACGTCTACCACTAACATCTTCAAATTGTTTCACAAGGCAAAGTTGTCTCTCTAGATTGCTAATAGCATTCTTCAGGTCTCTTTGTAATGACTTGTGGTCTTCACCTTTAGGGAAGTCCGCTAGAATTTCTTGGCGGGTTAGATTTTCACCTATTGGAATTTTTTCAAGAATCAATTTTTCCATCTCTCCAAGCCAAGGTTCAGGTTTTAGGCCCAGAAGCATAGGTATATTTTTCCGCGTTGTATATCCAATTCGATTGTGTAGAAGTCGACCCATTACTACATCCGAATCGAGTTGCAAATCTTTCCAATCTGCATATCTGAAGCCACTTACGCGGTACAACATTTCTTGTTGTTTTTGGAATAGAATATGTTGGTCAAATGCAGTAAATCCATCGGGATATTGCTCAAAGGATTTCTGCATAACGAGATTTTGTACCCAGCGGTATTCAACAACATCTTCTTCACCACCAGTAATTTTATGCTCATCGACTTTCAGAATATATTCAGCCTCATCTGTTTGTTTATAGAATCCTACTGAAATTACATTCCTCATTTCCAATTCGTGCAAAATGGAATCAATTTGACCCTGCGGGAATGGTAATCTTTTGGAAATTTCATCGCCCATAGCTGGACCTTCGCTGCCAAGCATTTCGATGATTTTTACACGCAATGCTTCATGTGGGTCGCTGATTTTCCGTGTTTCCCACTTCGTTGGTTTCAAGCCATCAAATTCACTTGCAACTTCATAGGAAATCCCTTTTGTGTACAGCTCTCTAATGTCCTCCATCTCTTTTCCACCGGCTTCCGAAATACAACCTAAGGTGCCGTGAATTTCTGCCATGTATGTAGTGAACCATTTATCATCTAATTCAGCCATTCCAGTGGAACGTAATTTTGTGATCAAACCTTGACCTGCCAACTCTTGTACCCAAGTTTCAATGGTTTTGTGCTCAATGCCCTTTAATTTAGCAGCATAAAGTGGATTTTCCCATTTTCTATCCAATCCACCACCCTTACTCATCAAATTAAGTAATTCATATGCATTGGCTGGTTTGGGGACTTTACCTGAATAGTATTCACCTAATTGCTCTTTACTCAACTCAGTGGCTAGGCTTCTATTGCCGAGTAATCTTTTGAGAATCTCAGGGTCAATATCTTTGACAAGGAAAGCCCTTGTTTTCATAGATAGTAAATCTTCGAATGTGCTCATGTATAGGCTCATTCCTAATCTAGATGGTACAGGGACTTTAGTGTGGACAATACGTGCTTCTGATTCCTTACTAGCTACCAAGAAATCATTCAGAGATTTGATGTCAATATCTCCAAACATTATTTCAGATTTTGCTTCTCTAATTAGCAATGAGTCCTCGATTGAACGATGTCTTTGCAGTAAAGCATCGGCTCTTTGCTGGAATTGTTGGGGGCTCACCTCTTCAGCCCCTATTCGCTTAGGAATAATTAGGGAACGTCCCGCGATTTCCCTAAATCTTTTAGCGAAAATTTGAGTATTCACAATATACCTTTCAATAACTTCTATGTGGTCATTTGATTGGAAAGATTCGTACATCTTTCCAGGGTCAACCTCTTGACTTGTTTTTATCAGCAGCCCATTTTCATCAAATGATAATTCTAAAACCGCAATTCCATCTTGTTCAGCCAATCCTGCCATGAAGTATCCCAGTGCAGTATTGAATCCTCTTCCTCTACATGATGTAATCAGATAAGTAGGCATCCCGCCAGATACAATTTGCTCTACAATCAACCGATTAGAGTCAGGAACTTGGAATGAGTCCAAGGTGTGTTCTTCCAAATGTCTCGCAATCGTGTTTGATACACCTTCACTCAAGCCATATGCATCACGTAAAATCACTCTAGGATCATTTTGCCTTCTGAGTGCATTAGCACTATGTCCTATCAAGTCTAAGAGCGCTCTCGATAATTCTCTAGATCTGCTCCTTGCTTCACCACTCCAAGAAGGAACTGTTGGCCGATATCCTGTAACCGAATTAACATTAACGCGGGTCCCTTGAATATTGGTAACTCGATAGGTCGATCCACCGAGCAATATCACATCTCCACCACGTAAATTTGCAACGAAAGAAGAAGACAATTGTCCCAATATACTTCCCTCGGCATTGAAAACTAGATATGAATTATCAGGAGCAATTGTTCCGACGTTTGTATAGTAAATCATTCTAGAATATCCTCGTTTTCCATAGATATTTTCTTCCCAATCAATCCATACACGCCTTTCTTCTTCGAGCATATCAAGGACTTCAATGAAATCATCATAGCCTAAATTTCTGTATGACCAAGTGTTTGTAACTATTTCAAAAGCTTCATCGATATCTCTCTCATTAATAATCACCAAACCTATTAGGAATTGAGACAAGACATCTAGACAATTTTGCGGGAAATCTAACAGATCCATTTCTCCGGTTTGGATTGCAGATTGTAAGGCTGCTAATTCGATTAGATCATCTACACTTGTAGGCAAAAACCTTGCACGAGGAATGCCGCCAACATGGTGCCCTGCTCGACCTATTCTCTGTAGTGCGGTTGCGATATCCCCTGGTGAACCAATTTGAATCACCATATCTACTGAACCAATGTCTATTCCCATCTCAAGAGAAGATGAGGTCACTACTGCTCGTAGATGTCCAAGTTTGAGTTTTCTCTCGACTTCTAACCGTATTCTTTTGTCCATAGATCCATGGTGTCCTGCTACTAATTCTCCCAAGAATGGACGTAGTTTTTGGACTAACGTTTCAGTCATCTTTCTTGTATTTGCAAATACAAGTGTTGTAGTATGTGCTCCAATCAAATCGGCAATCATATCTACATTCATTTCGAGGACTTTCATTACAGAAAGGTCGCTAAATTTCGGTGAACACAACAGTATATCCAAATCCAATTCTCTAGCGCCACTAATTTTGGCGATTTTTATGGTTTGGTTAGCGTTGCGACTTTCTCTGTCATCGCTTGCAACCAAAAACTCTGCAACGGTTTCCAATGGCTCCATTGTTGCTGATATTCCAATCCTTTGCACTGGTCTCTCTAGAATGGTATCTAGCAGAGAAATAGTCAATGCTAAATGCACTCCACGCTTTGAGGGAACTAAAGAATGCATTTCATCAATTATAATCCACTCTACATTAGATACGATGGGTTGGAATCTCGGCGAAGAAATCGCTATTGCCATGCTTTCTGGAGTAGTGATTAGTATATGCGGTGGTTTCCTGAGCATCTTTTGTCTCTCAGATTGAGGGGTATCTCCAGTTCTTAGACCAACTCTAATTTTACCTTGAGCTCTATCTGGAAGGAATTTTTTCTCGATTTCTTCTAATGGTCCGATTAGATTCTTCTGAATATCATTTGCCAATGCTTTGATTGGAGAGATGTATAGGCAATACACTCTCTCTTCTAATGTTCCTTCCAAGGCATGACGGATTAATTTGTCAATAATTGTCAAGAATGCAGTAAGTGTTTTTCCAGAACCTGTAGGAGAACATAGTAGTAGATGGTCACCTTCTATTATCGCAGGAATTGCCAATTTTTGTGGTTCTGTAAAGTCAGGAAATTTTTCTTTGAACCAATTGCGAACAGGCTGACATAAAGATTCCAGAAGACTCTCAGAGTCGAGTGGATTATCTAAGTATAATATATCTGCCAATTTTTTCACTACTCGCGTAGTTGCATAGCGCGCAAGAGGAGTTGATGAACATTTTCATTGTATATGCAAAAATTTATACTATTTTTACACCTATAAAAACCATCAAAATACATCTACTAAGAGCCGGTTACACCTTTGGTGATTAATTTACGCCCCCGTTCTGATTAATTTTTCTTCCAATTTTTGTTCACTGTGGTTAATTCAAACAGTCAATAAACCTCTCCCCCGAGAGAAAACTTACGATTTCCTCATGTACCACTTGTCATACGCACGTACATGGAGAACTTCTCTGTCGAGCGTTTGGCCCGCTTATCGGGCATGCTAAAAAGAAGGGGAGTAATTCTGCCAGCATTTGAGATCCATGGCGGTGCTGCTGGGCTATACGATTTTGGACCAGTGGGTGGAAGATTGCGCAATCGTGTCAATCAAACTTGGATTGACCACTGGCAAAGTCTAGGAAATATAGTGGAGATATCTTGCCCCACAATTACCCCATATTCTGTT
>CAZEXE010000001.1:7400-23882 GCA_964516645.1 uncultured Candidatus Poseidoniales archaeon | reverse complement strand
CCATTCGGTGCTGTACAGATTGGAAAGGGTTACAGAAATGAGATTAGTCCAAGGCAAGGAATGATTCGTCTACGCGAATTTAACATGGCAGAATTAGAGTACTTTATCGACCCTGAAGTCGAACCAGTACACGATTTTTCTTCATGGGCTAATCCTGTTACCCTGATTGCAGACGGTCAAGGAGAAATCCAAATGACTCTTGGTCAGGCAGTTGAAGATGGTGTAATACGCCATGCAACAGTTGGATTTTTTATGGGCTGGACTATGGATTTTCTGCTATCTGTGGGAATTGATCCTTCTGGACTAAGGTTTAGGCAACATGAATCTACTGAGATGGCTCATTATGCGCAAGATTGTTGGGATGCAGAAATATTCGGCTCCTATGGATGGATAGAATGTGTAGGACTTGCACACAGAGGATGTTACGATTTATCTGCACACGAGGAAGCAACTGGACAAAGACTTCGAGCATGGAGAACTTTCGATGAGCCCAAAGTGGTTGAGATTGATGGATGGACTATCGATGGAGCAAAGGCAGGACCTGCGTTTAGATCACTTGCAGGTAAAGTTAAGGATGCAGTAGAGGATTTACCAGCGGATTCAACCTTCCCATTGAATTTGAATATTGAAGGGTCAGAAGTTGAGGTCACCGCAGAGCATGTTAAGCGAGTTCAGCGCTCTGAGAATGTGAATGGAGAATGGTTTATTCCGCATGTTGTTGAACCTGCCTTCGGAATTGACAGAATCATTTGGCATATGTTAGACCATTGCTATACTGAGACTGAAAAATCTGGTGAAGATTACACTCTACTTTCCTTACCTGAAATCGTTGCTCCTGTTGATGTCACAGTTTTGCCTTTATTCGAGAAAGATGGAATGGGTGAATTGGCACAAAAAATACACAGAGATTTATGTGGACGAAAAAATGTATTTTCCGTCTATGATGCAAGTGGTTCTATCGGTAAGAGATATGCACGGGCTGATGAAATTGGAGTTCCCTGGTGTATTACGGTAGATCACGATTCCTTGAGTGATAATTCAGTAACTCTTCGGTCTCGCGATTCTGGTGAACAAGTAAGAGTCTCAATCGATTCGTTACCGTTCTGAGTAAACTCAATGTTCAAATGGGGCCTTGTAAAACGGGTATTTATGGTGGCGAGCGATTGGACTGAACGCCACCGTCCAATGAGTGAGCGTCAATTAGAAGGCAACGAGGCTCAGCGCAAAAAAATCCGTGCTTGGTTAGACCAGTGGAAAGAAGGCCGGCCTGACAAACCAGGTCTGTTATTGGTCGGGCCACCCGGTGTTGGAAAAACCACAGTTGCTAGAGCAATTGCGGCTGATATGAAATGGCAAGTAATAGAATTGAATGCTAGTGATGCACGTAATGCGGGCGCTATCAGGAAAGCAGCTACTCATGCATCAACTCACGGCTCCCTATTCATGACTCCTGGTTCTAAACCCTCAAGAACTCTGATTTTACTTGATGAAGTCGACCACCTTTCAGGCGGACTGCGTGAAATTTCTGCAGATAGAATCGATTCATTAGTTTCGGGTGAATATGTAGACGAATCAAGGGCATTGAAGGGAGATAGTGGTGGTAAGGCAGAATTGTTGAACCTTCTCTCACAAACCAGACAACCAGTAATCCTTGCTTGCAATGATGAGATGGGTTTGTGGGGACGAACTTCTTCGTCTTGGAGAACTGCTAGAGACCGCTTTTCTAGGCATTTGGTCACCATCCGTTTTGATAGAGCCTCCAATGAAGCATTGCGAAGAATTGCGTTGCGAGTAATCAAGGAGGAGGGATATACAGCAGATCCCGGAGCCATTGATGAATTAATCAATAATAACCCTGGTGATTTGAGAGCACTTGTTAGGGATTTACAAGTAATGTGCTCATTAACTAAATCTAATTTAACCAAAGATTTAGTCAAAGATAATATCGAAACAGGAGTGCGTGATACCACAGTTGAGATTTTCCCCGGCTTAGACCTTCTTTACCGTTCAAGAACAGCACAGAAAGCAGTGAAAGTGTCCCGTTCTCTAGATAAAAGTCCAGATGACATGGTAGCTTGGGTTTCATGGAATAATGGTGTTGTTTTTACCGACCAGAGTGCAGTTCGCAGAGGTTCTAAATCCTTATCTTTAGCCGATTGTTTACTAACTACTAGATTCAGAAATACTGCTCATCGTTCATGGTATTGGTCATCAAATCTTGCAGGCCTATCCGCAAGTGTAACAATGCCAAAACCTGTAGAAGGCAGGGTATTTTGTTCATATCCTGGCTTCCTCAGACGTAGTTCTGCGTGGGTGAAACGATCAGTTGTTGACAGACTTGCTGAGACTTGTGGTTGTTCAAAAAAGGCGGTTAGAGAGGAATTATTGCCTTCACTAGTGGCTATACAATCAGAAAATAGTGAGGATTTTTCGATTTCACTTGCTCTAGGCTTGTCTCCTGATGAACATGCAGCAATTTGTGGTTTGTCGATGTCGCATAGAACTACGAAGGCATTGTTGGAAAAATATGCAAAGGAGTTAGAAATCTCATCTAATGAATCACTGGAAACCCCGCAACAAGACAACACTCCTTTAGTCGAAGAAGAAAGCGAAGAAATAGAAAATGACTCTGGACAAACTACCTTATTTTGACCTTTCTTCTTTTTCATTAGCGCGGTCTTCCATCTTTTCGAATAGTTCACGAATCAATTTAACTGAAGCCCTATCTGGTGCTTCCCTTTCCTCTCTTGCCCATGTTCTGGGATGAAGTAACAACAATGCAGTCATCAATTCCAAACGACCAAACCACATTAGTATTGATGTGATTACGAGCGAAGGAGCACCCATTGAAGCCCATGTATTAGACGGTCCATAGTCTCCCAAAGTCGGACCAGTATTACCCAATGCAGAAGCAACCACAGCAACTACAGATTCGAAATCGGAATTTGGCATTGTCACTGCAAGAACTATACATGATAGGGCAAATATACCAGTCCAGACAAATAACATTCCGACTATTAATCCGAGTCGTTCACTATCAACAACTTCGTTGTTCATTCTTATTCGCATTACACGCTTAGGTTGAGCTATTCTTCCAATTTCTCTCCATGCGATTTTTAATCCAATTTTTACGCGCATTAGTTTAAGTCCACCGCTAGTAGAACCTGCACAAGCACCAACAATCATCAATAAGAATAGGAGGATATGAGTTACAACAGGCCATAGCATGTAATCGGTCACAGTATAACCTGTACTCGTACCAATAGACACAACCGTGAACAGTGAGTCAAAGAATCCATCATCCAAACTACTTCCTTGTGATAATAATGCCATGAACACAAATAGTGTTGTTGCAGTGATTACCAATACATAACTGCGACCTTCTTGATCTGCAAACACCTTGTCCCATTGTTTCTCCCATGCCAGCCAAATTAAGGTAAAATTAACACCAGCCAAAAACATGAAACAAATTATTATCGATTCCACAACGAAACTATCGTAAAATCCAATTGAACCATCATGTGTGGAGAATCCTCCTGAAGGCATCGTTGTTAATCCGTGATTGAACGCATCGAATATTGTAAGGTTACCAACTGACCAGAGCAGCAAAATTTCTAGTGCTGTTAGAACGATGTAAATCGTCCATAGTGCGAGTGCTGTTTCCTGTAATTTTGGACGCAGACGTGAAAGAGAAGGTCCGGTAAGTTCAGCTCTAGCCAGCGCCATCCCTCCACCTAACACCCTAGATAGAAGCATTAACCCGAGCATTATTATTCCCATACCACCTAGCCATTGAGTCAGTGAGCGCCAAATCAGAATTCCTTTAGGCTGAGCATTAATACAATCTGGTGTAGTCCCAGGTATGCAATTTGGACTCATTGAATGCTCGATAACGGTTGCACCAGTGGTTGTAAATCCTGACATTGATTCGAACCAAGAATTAACGAATCCTCTGGCTATATCTGCCATTTGGGAACCTTCAGTAAATGGTCCATGAAATACTCCACCAAGCCAAAATGGTAAACTTCCAACCAGAACAGCAACAGGCCATGCAAGAGCAACCGCTGCAAAAGCCTCTCTGTCTCTCAATCGTTCTGTAGTATCAGATCTAACTCCAATGCTTAGCAGTGCAAGTCCAATCATTCCCGAAATAAGAATTGGTAAAAGGAACGATATTACGGCTGTATTCAAATCATCTAGCCACCAAGTGACAATGAAACTGAACGACAATGGAATAAGCATTGCCATCATCGTCCATCCGACGATTAGAGATAGTACGTCTCGGCGCATTTTGATTTCACACCTTGAATTTCTTCTCCAAATCGTTTACGCGATCTGGTGGTAAGAAAATAGTCAAACGGTCTCCTTCAAGTAATGCCTTTGATGATGAGGGGCGCATTGTTTCCCATTCTTCGTGTATGTTTTTCCTTTGAATAAATGCAACTTTGCACCATTCAGGAAGCCCAGCACTAGCTATTGTTTTGCCAGCAAATTTGACTTTTGAGTTAATTGGTAAACAGATTCCAATAACATCAGGAACACTGGATAATACTGCATATGGCCCCGGCAATTCAGAATGTATTCGTGCAAGAATTGTGTCAATGGCTACGCGCTTTCTATCTACTGAAAATGTAATCCCCATCCTCCTTACAACATTGACTAAATCAGCATCATACAAAATAAGGCCAGTTCTCTCAACACCCATGTCGCTTGCTAGTAATGCCGCTGCAATCGATGCGTGGTCATCGGCTAATGCAGATATTGCAATATCGTGCGATGCAATCTCGATTTCGGATAGCAAATCTTTGTCCAGATGATCTCCATGAATAATTTCCATTCCATTACGATTACCAAGATCGGACCCTGCAAGATTATTCGCTTGTTCCAAATCCTTCTCAACTATTGTTACAGTTCCATTATTATCAAGCCAAGCCTTAGCAAGTCGAGTGCCAATTAGACCAGCTCCAAAAATTACGACCTTTGGCCTATCAGGGAAATCGATATGTTCATGGCCGAAAATACGTAGAATCCGATTGAATGATGCCTCACCTGCGGTTGCTATTGCAACCCTGTCTCTAGGTAATATTTGGTCATCAGCGGTAGGCACCCTTCCTGGCTCTCCATCACGTTTTAACCCGACAATTAATGGCATTCCACCTTCGACTTTATCTCCAGATTCGCGTAGGGTTCTGTGAACTACGCCACCTGCTTCAGACCTCACATCTAATTCTACAATGTAAGCATCCGCCTCAAATGGAATAACTTCAGTCAATGAAGAAGAGCGAAGCCCAGACATCAATCTCTCAATCGCTCCATCTACAGGGTGAACAACATGGTCGACTCCAGCCCATTTCGCTAATTTTCCAGATTTATGTTCCTCTAGAAACATTGGATTTCTAACTCTGCAAATGGTCATTAGAGTTCCTTTGCCTTTGGTCTGTTCTTTATGCACATGTTTCGCTAAAGCACAAGAAAGGATATTTCTCTCATCTGAATTGGTAGCAGCAACATAGACTTGTGCTGTTTCAATTCCTGCTTCAATGAATTTCTGTCTCTGGGTAATATCTCCATGTAGAACCAGTATATCCATTCCCTGTGAATTTTTTACTGCTCTAGCACTGCTATCCACAAGAACGACATCCTTGTCTTCACTACGAAGAGCACTTGCTAAGCCGACCCCTACACGGCCACCTCCACCAATAATGACCCTCAAGATAGATCCTCTCCTATCCATTTGTTATCCCAAGTACCACCCATAACCTCGTATCCTTCAGTATAGAATGATCTTAGTCTCTTGAAATCGCTACCTGAAATTGAACCCCCAGAATAGTACCCATCTACCTTTTCCCAAGGAGTATCCTCAATCCAGTCAATATATGCTGTAGGTGTATGAACAAGCCATTTGTGATTAACTACATCAACCGCACCTTCAATGAAACATGAATCTAAAATCACATCGTTGGATTCACACCATTCATCTGACATGGGTAGCAAAACATATGCCCAGGCATGCCCCTCCCATGAATTGAATTGCGAATCTGCTAATGCTCCGAACACATACCAAGTAGGTATACCTTTGATCCTCATTATGCTCATGAATGCATTGGATTGCTCGTCACAATCACCCATCCCCGCTTGTAGACATTGTTCTCCACTTCTAGCTACATTTGGTGCAGTTGTATCATATGGAACATTATCATTTAACCAGTCGAAAGTTGCTCTAGCATATGCATATGCGTTATCCTTCAGACTTGAAGGAAGTGATGCCTCAATGTTAGCAGCTGTTTGATAAATCAACGGAGTTGTTGATTGCCTTCCATCGATGGCCCATCCATATTGACCTCCACGGTCATACCATGGGTTATCAGTGAACTCAGAAGATCTAGATCCATATCCCCTTTCAGTAATATCATCGAATGTTCCTGAACGATGGACACTAGTACCTTCTGACTTACCATCAATTTTGCCATCCATTTTCGTTGAATGCCACCAGGTGTGAGTTGCAGAGTGTAGTGTTACTGCAAAATCTACTGATTCGTGTGTACCACTTGGGACATCTATTGATACACGAACACATGGACCATGCGGGCAATAATCCGATCCAGGACCTTGTCCCGGCCACCAAACTTCATTTCCATCTGCGGTAATTATAGCACTGGTTCTATCTTTATGGGGCAACCCGTCCAAGGGTACAGAAATCGTATCTCCGTCTATCCTTAACTCTAGATCAATAATTGTTTGAATTTGAGACTTAGAAACTTCTGTCCCATCATTAAATGCTAGAGCATATGGTCCACCTTCATTGCTTGAAACATCCATGGGTAGTGGTATTGATTCTTCCAAATGCCCATTACCAGAACCATTATTCCATAAATCGATACTACGGACAACAGTGTATTCGGCTTCTAATGGATATGTTTGATAGGGAGCCAATCCCTCCATGATGTATTCTTCAATTTCAGCCCATTTAGCCAACACAAATTGTCTAGCCTCGGGTGTAAAGAATACGAAAGCAATGAATGCAACCAATCCGAGTTGATTTATTCTACTCCTTTTCCTTCTACCACTACGTTTTGCACTGCCCTTTGCCATAGCATGCCTAGGCGCTACTCCGCGCTTCGCTTTACGAGTTGGAGAACGCATGAATTCTCCCTTTACGCGAGAATCCATACCCGCTGTACCAGTGATTACTCTGCCACAGCTGTAGCAGATGGAATCGCCCGGTAACGTTTGGGCGCGACAGAAGGGACATGTTCCCATTGTCTTCTAGGCTGAACGGTACCCCCATGAAGGTTCTGCCCCGTAATAAAAGTGAATTTAGGAATTATTTCATTGCATAAAGAGCCTTTAGTAGATTAAGTAAGCAATCCCTTACTCTTCCTCGCCATACTTTGCTCTAGACGCATCAGACCATATCCTTCGCAAGCGCCTTCGTGCGGGCCTAGGAACTGCTGCCCACACCCAATCGTGAGCACGTTTTTCAGCCAATAATACAGGTGGAATAATGAAGATCCAAATCTCTGTAAAATAGAAAGAACTGTATAATGTTGTAAGAAGAAGTGCACACCAAAAGAATGTCCTCAATACTATACTCCAACGTTTACCCATCAGCATGCCGTATCCGTGCCTACAGAATATCAATGCGTGTGCCCGTGGAGAAATAAGTGCAACAAGTACGATTGTTGCAATTAAGCTAATTCCGATTTCGTCAGGTCTAGATTCTAAAAGTCTGAAGATAAGATATAATGAGACCATCCCTCCTACAGCAAGTCCTAATGCCCAACCCGTAGTAGGTTGCGAACCAGTTCGGCGAACCTTTTTTCTTCTCAGAAATAGATGAACAGTTACAGATAACCCTAAGCAAATAATCAGGTTGCTATATGGTAAGAAATTGCCTTTAATGTAAACAGATAGCAGAAACATATCTCCTAGAGCAGCATAAAATCCTCCTACTAATATTCCCCAGAACATCATACTCCATGCAGTAGTTAGGTCATAGAATCCTGAATATTTGGTCATGACTCCGCGCCAACCCAAACTCATTCCAACTAGAGATACGATTATCGCAACTTGAGATAACCACAAGCCGCTTGCCATGTTGTTGGTCCTGTAGCGACCTATTCAAGTGAGTTGTGCAGGCCTAAGGCTTGAATATATCCATCTAGAGGGCGTTGTATGGCTCGGCTACTATTGTTCGGAGGTAAGGGCGGTGTTGGAAAAACCACTACATCCACTTCAACTGCAGTTGGACTAGCTGATTCAGGACTGAAGGTATTGTTAGTCAGTAGTGACCCTGCTCACAGTACTTCAGATAGCCTAGGTGTACAATTAGGTCCAGTTCCAACACCTGTTGCTGGTGTTGATGGCTTATGGGGTCTAGAATTAGACCCCGAAGCAAGAATATCTGACCATATACCGAAACTTACTGAGAGTCTTGGGCCAATGTTAGGAGGTGAAGATCCTGAATTAAATGCTTCAGAGATGGTTTTACCTGGCTTGGATGAAGCAATGGCTTTTGATGAATTGTTGAAACATTTAGAAAATCCTGATTGGGATGTCATTGTGTTTGATACTGCACCTACTGGACACACTCTTCGATTTTTGGCTCTTCCAGAAATCATAGAGAAATGGGCTGACAAAATTATCCGTATGCATCGTCTAACCGGTGGTATACGCGCTTTGATGTTTGGTGCTAAAGAAGGTGAAAAGATGCGCGAAGAATTGCAAAAGTTCCGTCGACGTGTACTACATGTTAGAAGAATACTGTGCAATCCAGAAGTTACTAGATTCACCCTAGTTACAATCCCTGAGAAAATGGGTGTCAATGAAACGGTTAGAGCCCATGAATCTCTAGTAGAATTCAACTTGCCCGTATCTGGTTGTGTAATCAACCGCATGACCCCTGATTTGGACCATGACTTCATCCAGACTCGAATAAATAATGAAAGAAATAACGTAAATCAGTTGAAGAAAGAACTTCCAGATTTACATTTTCTTGAAGTCGAATTGAAAGATTCTGATATTCATGGTATTGAATCTCTAAGAGCAATTAGTGCAGAATTGCATGGTACAATTGAGATTACAAACGGACTTGGGCCGTTCAATATTGGCCTAGGCATGGAAGTTCATCGAGGCACATGGGTAGAAGGTGATGATGTGTTATTGCATTTACCAGGTATTGTTCGGGAAGATCTGTCGCTACGCAGTGAATCGGGAACTGTTTTTGTTGGAATAAATTCGCGTGAACACCCTGTTCCATTTGATAGGCCGGCTAAAGCTAGCCAAGTGCAGGCCAAATTGGAAAATGAAATTCTACGATTGTCATTTCCACCTGAATAATCATCCGTTGGGTTCAAACCAAATGTGCTTTTGGCCACAGTATGGCACTGGAGGGATTGTCCAGAGGTATATTCTCTGCACTGGGATTACTCAAGAGCCGAAGGAAGTTGAATGAAGACGAATTGAAGGAGATGCTTCGCTCTTTGCGAAGAGCATTGCAAGAGGCTGATTTCAATGTACGTCAAACCAAGGAAATAACAGAAAAACTGGAGGCTAGAATGAGGGAGGAAGAACCTCGCCCCGGTATTACTCTTCAAACTCATGCAATGAATATCTTGTATACAGAACTGGTTAGACTACTTGGCCCTTCAAGAGAGGTTAGGCCACACCAATCAACAATTTTAATGGTAGGATTATACGGTAATGGTAAAACCACCACTACTGCTAAATTAGCAGAATGGTATCGTAGAAGACATGGCGTTAGAGTTGCAGTAATAGAAGCCGACGTACATAGGCCAGGCGCATACAATCAATTGTCACAATTACTAGAAGACTCTACTGTAGAAGTATATGGTGAGCCGGAAAATACTAGCGCCGTAGATATTGTGCGTAATGGTTTGAAGGAACATGCTGCTGCAGATTTGATAATCATTGATACTGCTGGTAGACATAAATTGGATGAAGAATTAGTAGTTGAACTAGAAGATATTTCTGAAGTGGCTAATGCAAATGAGAGATTTTTGGTAATCGATGCACAGGTAGGACAATCTGCTGGCCCAGTCGCTGCTAACTTCCATGATTTAGCAGGTGTTACCGGTATAGTGATCACTAAACTGGATGGTACAGCAAGAGGTGGTGGAGCACTATCTGCAGTTGCTACAACCGGTGCTCCAGTAATGTATATCGGTACTGGAGAGAAAGTTGCTGATTTAGAGAAATTTGAATCTGATCGTTTCATTTCTAGATTGTTGGGAATGGGAGATATTCGTGGACTAATCGACTTAGCTCCAGAAGATATGGATGAAGAAGAAGCGATGAGAATAACTCAGCGTATGATGTCTGGGAGATTCACGCTAAATGATATGTATTCTCAAATGGAGATGATGTCCAAAGTTGGTACAATTGACAAATTGCTTTCATTCCTTCCAAGTGGCATGTTCGGAGGAATGGGCGCCATGGGTAAAAACCAGAAGGAAGCGATGCAGTCAAATCTTGATCGCTATCGTGTAATTATGGATTCAATGACAACCTATGAGAAAGATGAACCTGCAAAAATTAAGGCCGATAGGATTCGTAGAATTGCCCGCGGATCTGGTGTTAAAGAAAAGGATGTAAGAGAGTTGATTGGCCAATGGAATCGTTCCCGTAAGATGATGAAAGGAATGAGTGGTAACCGCAAGATGAACAAGCAGATGAAGCGAATGATGCGCAGCTCTGAAATGGATTTCGACGACCTCGAAATGTAATCAGTAGGTCTTTGCTAAAATCACTCTTCTTGTTGTCAACTTACCCGACATGAAACAAGGTCTCTCGTCATCATAGGAGTCTGTGGCATCTCCCAAGAATGTTAGCCCAGTAGTACGCTCTATAATTTCTGCATGTGCATCGGTTCCATCAAAAGCCATCTCGTAAATTTTTCCATCTTCTACTTGATCTAAGTCAATCAATGGAATAACTACATTCTCAGAATGTGCATTAGCACGGCTTCGCAATTCATCTGCAATTTCAGATAGAACTCTCTTGCATTCATTTGCAATATTTCCCATTGGTAGAGGTTCCTTACCACCAGTCCTTCTTGCAGCGAATGCTGAATCATTCTCGATGTCTCTCGGGCCAATATCTAGTCGGAGAGGAACTCCTTTGATTTCCCAATCGAAGTATTTCTGCCCAGCATGAATATCTCTTGAATCAACTTTTACTCTTAATCCAGCAGACCTTAGAATAGTAGCAACCTCCTCGCTCTTTGCGACTGTATCAACTTCTGAATTCTTCCTAATCATCGGACAAATAACAACTTGGTAGGGTGCAATGGCTGGCGGCATTATCAGTCCATTATCGTCACCGTGCATACCTACAATTGCACCTAGTAATCTCTCAGACATCCCATATGTCGTTTGATGACAGTGTTGTTGTTCTGCATCTAGATTTTCGTAAGTCAAATCGAATGCTTTAGCCCATTGATCTCTGTAATGGTGACAAGAAGCCACTTGCAGAGTACGACCATTCGGCATAATGGCATCGATTCCAATTGTATACCACGCGCCAGGGAAGGTATCCCATACAGGCCTTCTAGCTTTTATTGCAGGCAAGCATAAATCATGCATTAAATTGTCAACTATTTCTAGATCTTGCTGGATTTGTCTGGTTGCGCACTCTTCGTCTGCATGAGCGGTGTGCGCTTCGAAAAAGTGGATTTCTCTAACTCGAATAAATGATCTAGTTTGCTTTGTTTCATAACGGAATGTATTGACCATTTGGTAAACCTTCAATGGTAAATCTTTGTGTGATCTTATCCATAATGGGAACATAGTATACATTGCAGTTTCACTAGTTGGCCTCAGGAACATAGGGACGTCTAGGTCGTTATCGCCAGCATGTTTAACCCAGTAAACTTCCTTCTTGAATCCACCTTCTTCATCCTCATCTCTCAAGTCATCAGGGTCTACGCCTTCTTCCCTTGCTCTCTTTAGACGAGCGACTAATGCGTTTTCTTTCTCAAGTAAATTTTCTGGAATCAATAAAGGAAAATTGACTTCTTCGTGGTCGGTCCTCTCCATTTCTGCATGGGTTAATGCATCAATAAGTTTCATCGTTCGCCATCCATATGGTCTCCAAACATCCATTCCCTTGATTGGATATCTTTTGTCTACCAACTCTGCGGCTTCTACAATAAAGGGGTACCAAGCATTGAAATCATCAATTTTTGATGGAATCCCACGCTTGGCTTTGCCGTTGCCCATATTGCTCACTCCAAGAGACTGTTCATCAAATTGCCGCATTACTTCCTACGGAAAGCCACAATTAAGACAAGAATACTACATGCCACAGCAATATAATCTGGAATTCCCATTTCAGGGAATGGCATTGACCATCCAAGTTCATTGTTTATGTTATGAATGTCGATCCAATTTATTCTAGTTGCATCTGTCGTACACTTCTCTGCAGTGCACTGTGAATTTAGGAAGCCAAATACACCGAACATGTTTGCAATTGAAATAATTAGGGAGGAGGCACCAAAAATTTTCAGTAACCCTCCTTTCTTCTCAGAAGCAGCATTTTTTGGAATGCTTGGCAATTCAGGTAATGGCAGTGGTGCGGGGGCTGCTCCAGGGATGACCTCTATCATCGGGTCAAGAGAAGTCTTTGCAGTTATCACCTCAACTTCAGGACCACTTGGTTGACTAGGCTTAGTTGGAATAATCGGCTCAATGTTTAGCCCGAAAATTCTCTCTGCTAGACTAGCCAATACTGGGTCAGAAGCAATTTCAGCCTCATCTATTTCTCCATCTAGAAGACGCTTGACCTTGTCATCATGACTGCTCATGCATATCGCCTCCCAAGATGATGTGGGCAGGTGCTCATTATCAAGCGTTCGCTTCAAGCATTACCGGCTGCTTCTACCTCAGCCCAGTCCTTCAAGAACCCAGCCAGTCCCTTGTCAGTCAATGGATGACTCATCAATTGGCGGAATGTTTTGGCTGGCATTGTTACTGTGTGAGCACCTAATTGCATACATGCTAACACATGCGTAGGATGCCTAATTGAAGCAGCTAAAACCTTTGTTTCAACATTATAATTGTCCCATGTAGCCATTATTTCTGCAATCAATGCCATTCCATCCGCGCCTGTATCATCTATGCGCCCAATGAATGGAGAAACATATGTTGCTCCAGCCTTCGCAGCCATCAAGGCTTGAGAAGCTGAAAATACAAGCGTGACGTTTGTATCTATTCTCTCTGCTGTCAAAATTTTTGTTGCAGCAAGCCCCTCAGGCGTACAAGGAATTTTGATAATAACATTGGCCGGCAGTACTGCTTTTAGTGCACGACCTTGTTCTACCATTCCATCTCTATCTAATGCGGTAACCTCTGCTGAAATAGGGCCGTCACAGATTGCAGCAATCTGTGCTATTACCGTTTTGAAATCTCTACCACTCTTCTTAATCAAAGAAGGATTTGTAGTTACTCCATCAAGTATTCCCCAGGAAGCAATTACACGAATTTCATCAACATCGGCGGTGTCAAGAAAGAACTCCATGTGGGGGTGCCGGCATAGACAGTGCTTCAAACCTTCCTCGCGATAACTTTCTTGACAGCATCGCAAATATGGTGTGATTTTAGACCCATCATCTCTAACATTTCTTCAGAACCCGCAGACTCTCCAAACCTATCATGCACTCCAATTCGTTCCATGGGAACTGGATTTGTACTCACAATATGCTCGGCAACCGCACCTCCTAGGCCGCCCATTATTGAGTGATCTTCTGCAGTGACAATTGCTCCACATAAATTTGCCAAAGATTCAATCAAATTTGTATCCAAAGGCTTGATTGTATGCATGTCAACAACTGTTGCCGAAATTCCTTCGGCATGTAAATCAGCGGCAGCTTGCAAAGCCTCGTGAACTAGAACTCCACAAGCAATAATTGCAACATCACTTCCATTGTGCAGTACCATTCCCTTTCCAATTTCTATTTCATGCTCTCTTCCGTCATAAATTACTGGTGTTTTGTTACGCGCAGTTCTCATGTATGATGGACTGCCAAGGTCAGGTAATTGCATTGTCAAAGCTTTTGTTGAGACATCATCACACGGATGCATTACTACAACATTCGGAAGAGTACGATAAATGGCTAAATCTTCAATAGATTGCGCACTAGACCCATCCGTTCCAGTATGTGTTCCACCGTGTGAGCCGCAAAGATGTACTGCCAAATTTGGTCGTGCAACTCCATTTCGCATTTGTTCAAACGCTCTTTCGGTAAAAATAGCAAATGTACTGGCAAATGGAATATATCCGCTGGAGGCTAATCCAGCAGCTACAAGCAACATGTTTTGCTCACCAATGCCGCAGGAAACTGTTCTCTCTGGGTGTGCTTTTCTAAAGTGAAGAGATTTTGTAGACTTACCTAGATCTGCCTCTAAAACAACGACCTTCGAATTATCTGACAATGCCAAAAGAGCATCTCCATATCCATCACGAGTTGCTGCCGTTCTGCTCATGCATTAACCCCCAATTCAGATAATGCCAATGCAAGTTGCTCATCAGATGGTGCTGCTCCATGGAATGCAGGATTGTTTTCCATGAATGATACACCTTTGCCCTTAATGGTTTGAGCAATAACTACCGCCGGCCTATCTGTTATCGAATCCATCCAATCGATTGCATCAACGATTGCAGGCATATTGTGTCCATCAATTACCTTGACAGCCCATCCAAACGCAGACCACTTTGCTGGAATATCGAACATTCTCATTTGTGCTTCACAGAAATCATCATTTTGAATTCCATTACAATCTAAGAATAATTTCAGATTTCCTAGTTCGTGATGTGCTGCAGCCATTGCAGCCTCCCAAACACTGCCTTCTTGAATCTCGCCATCTCCAACCATGACGTATGCATTTCTACTTGATCCATCCAATCTTGCTGCTACTGCACAACCCATGCCAAATGATAGGCCCATGCCTAAACTACCCGCTGAAAAATCTACGCCAGGGCACCACTTCATGTCGACATGTCCTTGGCAAACTCCTCCTTTCACACGATATGATTTCAAATCATCATGCGAAATGAAACCCATCTCTGCTAAAATAGCATACATTCCAGGTGATGCGTGGCCCTTTGAAAGAATAAATCGGTCTCTGTCTTCCCAATCAGGGTCATCCGCTTTCACACGAAGTCTGTGCCCATATAATGCACATAGGATATCTATTTCAGATAGTGAACCGCCAGGGTGTCCTGCTTGGGCGCGATGAGTCATTTTACATATCTCAATGCGGCATTTGCGCGCCATTTCTTCCATTTCAGAGATACTCATGCCGGCCATATTGCTCCCTACGAAACATCGCCCTTTGCCTATGGCCTTTGATGGTTGTGTTCAAAGAGCCTAGAATCTCACTTGCTATTCTTAGTGTAATTGGAGTCTGGTAATTTTGGTAGACTGAAAGCACTACGCAGCCTCTTTGCGGAATCAGATGCCACATACACTACATCTGCTGCTAAATTTCCTTTAACTGGGAGTGAACGCGCTGATAACATGATGAAAACGGCTACGAACCACGCAAAGAATGCCAATGAAAGTGTATAGGAAAGAGTCCCTATACCTCCAAACCATGAAGATGGATCCATTTCTGCAACAATGAATATTGCCAATAATACTCCCATCAGAGATTCACCGGCAATAAATCCAGCACCAATTAGCACGCCTTTGTCTTGCACTTCTTTGATCGCAAATTCTGCATCTTTACTAGGTTCTCCTTCAAGGGTTCCATCGATTCGCAGGCGTGCACTGGATAGTAGAATATACGAAATTATTCCACCAGCCATAATTGGAACCGACAGGTATAGTGGAAGATAGATTCCAATTGCAACACTCATTACAGGCATGGCCAATCTGATTAGGATAACTGCAATAGCAGCCCCTAAGAATACCATTGGAAGGTTGATGTCGCCTCCAAAAGCACCTTGAACGATGGCACCAATCAATTCAGCTTGTGGTGCGAATAATGCATCCTGGCAAGTGGGGTCCTCTGGACGTGGATTTGCAAGGCACGCTGTATTTGAAATTCTGAATGCATCGTGTAAAATCGATAATACTGGGCCAATTACCAAAGCACCTACTATGACTCCAATTATTTCAGCAGTTTGTTGCCTCCAAGGAGTTGCTCCAACCATGTGCCCAGTCTTTAGGTCCTGCATTACATCTCCTGCAATGGCAGCAGAAGTTGCAACGATTGCTGCAATGAACATGGTTGCAACCATCATTTCAGTCTGACCCATTCCCATAATTAGGCCACCGACTATCCAAACCAATCCTATTGTGAAAAGTAATGTTGCAATCGTCATACCTGAAACAGGTGAATTGGATGAGCCGACTACACCAGCAATGTATCCAGCAACTGCAGCAAAGAAGAATGAAACAACGGCTAAAAATAGTGCTCCTGCAAGAGCCATCACTAAACTTCCTGTGGCAAACCAATAGAA
>CAZEXE010000001.1:4446-7300 GCA_964516645.1 uncultured Candidatus Poseidoniales archaeon | reverse complement strand
CAATCCATAAATCGGCACCAGAATAGCGAAACCTACAACTCCGCCAAGGAAGATGAATGAAGCTATACGTATACCAACAATATATCCAACCGATAATAGTGCTAGAGACAATTCGCTACCAGCATAGAATCGGGTGCCTAAGACTTCAACAACTCCCTCCAATTTGGAATGCGTCGCTTTGAATCCTTTAACCATCCAACCATATGTTGCTCCAATCAGTAGAGCGTAAATAATTGCAATAAGTCCAGAACCTCCCTTCTCACCGGCAACCAAAACTTCACGACAAGCAACACCTTCAGGATAAGGAAGTGCCTCTTCAACAATGAATAATCTCCTCAAGGCAATAGTGAACATTGTACCCAATAATCCTCCAAGGATTGCGATAAGGAAGGTTTCCAGCCACTGAATATCTTGCCATATACCAAGAACAAGTAGAGCAGGTACTGTGAAGATAACTCCAGCAGCCAATGACTCTCCTGCACTTGCCATAGTTTGAACCGAGTTATTTTCTAGAATTGTAACATCTTTAAATTTCAATCCACGAA
Organism: uncultured Candidatus Poseidoniales archaeon; assembly: GCA_964516645.1. Taxonomy (GTDB): domain Archaea; phylum Thermoplasmatota; class Poseidoniia; order Poseidoniales; family Poseidoniaceae; genus MGIIa-K1. The sequence continues at coordinate 6,755 of CAZEXE010000001.1, read as the reverse complement.
GAATTAGCATACTCATAACAGCAGCAGGAATTGAGGCTGAAACTGTCATACCGACATAAAGCCCAAGATATGCGTTTGCAGCAGTCATTACTCCTCCAAGTATTACGCCTATCACTATCACTCTTTGTGTGAGTTCTTTCACTTCCATATGTGCGGGAATCCATGGCTCTCCTGTCCCGCTCATAATTCTCCGACCAGCAACACGTTTGTGAAATAATCGGATGAATTGAAACGGAAAACCCACCCGTATAATCATAAGTTGTTCCACTACCGGTAAGGAAGAGCGGTTGCTTGGGTGACAGTATGTCAGACATAATGTGGCACACCAAAAGTGGTGATGAAGTACTCTCGGAATTTGATACTCCTTTGGGTGGCCTTACTTCTAACGAGGCAGATATTCGATTAGAGAAGTATGGAGAAAACAAACTGCGTGAGCCTGAACGAGTTTCTGCTTTCTTCAGGTTTATTTCACAATATCACGATCCGCTCAATTACTTGTTGATGGGAGCAGGCTTGCTTGCTCTTGCAACACATCCAGACCAACCAGGTGATGCAATTTTCATTGGAATTGTTTTGACTGCAAATGCTTTCTTTGGATATTGGCAAGAAAACAAAGCAGAACAAGAGATGGGCGCTCTAAAACAAATGACTGTTTCTCGATGCATTGTTTGTAGAGATGGCATGGAAATGGAAATTAGTACAACAGAATTGGTTCCTGGTGATATTGTAAAAATCGAGGAAGGTTTGAATGTACCCGCAGATTTACGCGTAAACGAATCATGGCAATGTAAAGTAGATGAATCTGCACTTACTGGTGAATCGATGCCTACGAAAGTATCAGAAGATTCACTGCCGCCTGAAACATTGCTAGCAGATAGGAAAAATATGCTCTACATGGGAACCACAATTTCTACAGGTCGAGCAGTAGGAATTGTCACTGCTACCGGTATGAAAACCGAATTAGGTAAAATTGCCAGTGATATTGCTGAAGCTGCAACTCCAAAAACTCCTCTAGAACACAAACTGGAATCACTTGGAAAGTTCCTTGGATTTATTGCATTAATAGTTGCAGCATTAATTGTTTCAATTGCTTTAATTATGACATATGTTGATGGTGGAGATTTATGGAAAGAGGCTAAATTCCAATTTCTGATTGCTATTGCAATATTCGTTGCAATCGTGCCTGAGGGACTACCGATTATTTTGGTCACAACTTTGGCCATAGGTATGAGAAATATGGCACGACATAAAGCGATTATTCGACGTATGAAGGCGGTTGAAACTTTAGGGTCCACCACAGTTATTTGTACAGATAAAACAGGAACTTTGACCAAGAATCAAATGACTGTTAGACAATTGATGCTACCCGACAAGTCATTTGGGATAACTGGTGAAGGGTTCCTACCCGAAGGTACACTCACTCACAATGGGGAAGAATTATCTGATGAAGAAATGTCTGAATTGCAAAGAGACTTAGGATTTAGATTAACAGCAACATGTTTGTCTTTGTGTCATAATTCTCAGATTGCTGAGGTGGATGGGCAATGGTCTGCTATAGGTGACCCAACCGATAGCGCATGTGCCGTACTCGGATACAAAATAAATGGCTCTGTGGCCAAATTCGCCCAGCGCCATCCTAGAAAACATGAATTCTTTTTCAACACCGACAGAAAGCGAATGTCTGTTATTCATGAATACGAAGGTGAGGATTGGATCTTCGCCAAGGGTGGGGCTGGGGGCTTCAAAGAATTAGTCAAATGGAAAGTGTCCAACGGAACAATAGTATCTATCGAAGATGGGGATTTTGAGTTTGCTTCCGATGTGAATCGTGAAATGGCAAGCAAAGCAATGCGTGTAATCGCACTATGCGCTAGGAGAGTTAAACCTGAGGATGATATCACTGATATGGAATCAATGGAAAATGACTTGATTTTCTTAGGGATGGTTGGAATAATGGATCCACCGCGTGCAGAAGTGTATGATGCAATTCTGAGGTGCCAAAAGGCTGGAATCAGTGTGAAAATGATTACTGGTGATCAACAAATGACTGCACAATCAATAGGTGAAGATTTGAATATCACTAAACCCCATATCGATTCAGTTGGTGGTAGCCGTCTAGAAAAATTAGATGATTATGCAATGAGAGATATTGTTGCAGGCACTACAATTTTCAGCAGAGTTACACCAGAACAAAAAATGCGAATTGTGACAGCATTACAAGATGAAGGTGAAGTTGTTGCAATGACGGGTGACGGAGTTAATGATGCACCTGCACTTGAAATCATTGGTATGCAGACCGTAGATGAAGA
>CAZEXE010000001.1:0-4436 GCA_964516645.1 uncultured Candidatus Poseidoniales archaeon | reverse complement strand
CTGCGCTATCGCGTGCGAATATTGGTATTTCCATGGGCATTGCAGGTACAGATGTAGCCAAGGATGCGTCTGACATGGTATTACAGGACGATAATTTCGCAAATATTGTAAATGCTGTTGAAGAGGGAAGGAAAATATACGCTAACATTAGGAATTTCGTTCGGTATCAAGTATCCACAAATGTTGCTGCTGTCGCACTATTGTTGTTGGCCACTGTAGTATTCCAATGGCCATTGCCATTAACCGCAACTCAAATTCTTGTGATCAATATCCTAATGGACGGCCCTCCTGCTGTAGCTTTAGGTGTAGAGCGCAAACATTCCAATGTGATGGATAGGCCTCCGCGACCTGTTGATGAATCCTTACCTAACTTACTTGATTTGTTATTGATTTTTTACCTTGGAGCCATTATGGTAGCAGGTACAATGATTGTGTATTTCCTTGCCCTTGAAAATGGCACTGAAGCGTATGCCAGGACAATGTGTTTCAGTGTCTTTATCTTCTTCCAATTATTCAATGTGATGAATTGTAGAAGCAAAGAGGATAGCGTATTCAAGTTGGGACTGTTTTCCAATCGCGCAATATATCTTGCAATTCTTTTCTCGATAATCTTGCTATTGTTGGCAGTTCAAGGTGCATCATGGACAATTCCATTAACTTCTTTCCAAATAGGTGAATTGCTCTCTACAATACCTCTAGAAAGGAATGATTGGTTCATTGTGGTATTAGTAGCAAGTACAGTATTTATGGTTGAAGAATTCCGTAAGTTGCTTAGAGCAACTGGTGTATTCCGTGTAAGAACTAGCAGACGCACATAAACGCTAATTCAAAAACAATTAGATTGAGGCAAGCACATGGTAGCGGGAGAGATGGCCGATTGGCAACAAAATCTTTCCAATCTACTGACTGATGAAAAATGGCCGAGTGAATTCGAAAGTATAGTGAATAAATTATCATTAAATCAACCGCTTTCACTCAAAGATGGCATCTTCCTTTTTGAATCAAAGGAACTTGACATTATTGGCCGCTTAGCTGATATTGTCAAACGGTCTAGGTTCGGCAACAATGTTTTCTTCAATGTTAATGTACATATCAATCAAACTAATATCTGTACTCTAGCATGCAAATTTTGTGCGTTTAGACGAGGGAGGAGATCAAAGGATGCTTATCAAATGGATATTGAAGAATATGTTGAAGATTTGCGACAATATTCCAACTATGTGGATGAGGTACATTCTGTTGGAGGCTTACACCCCGAATGGGATGTCAATCACTACACAAAATTATTCCAAAGAGTGAAAGAAGAATTTCCAGAAATTCATATCAAGGCCCTTACAGCAATAGAAATCAAGCATATTGCAAAACTCTCAAACCTAACCATAAAAGAAACATTAGATGCACTGCAAAAGGCAGGTCTGGGGTCGCTACCAGGCGGTGGTGCAGAAATATTGGATGATCAGGTAAGAGAAATAATATGTAAAGGTAAGGAGACGTCAAATGAATATCTTAGCATTCACCAAACTGCACACGAATTAGGAATGCCGACAAATTGTACTATGCTTTTTGGAACCATTGAATCAGTAAAGCATAGAGTCTTGCATATGATTAAATTGCGCGAATTGCAAGATACAACAGGAGGGTTCCAGTGCTTTGTTCCATATCCCTTTCTCCCCGATGACTCCAGACTGCCAGAGGCGCAATTGGCAACTGGAACGGAAACTCTCAGAGTAATTGCAATTTCTAGGCTATTGTTGAACAACATTCCTCACATCAAAGCGTATAGGATGAATCTAGGGGATGAAATGGCTGAATTAGCGCTCCAATATGGGGCTGATGATATTGATGGTACAGTACATAAGGAATTGATAATGCACCTTGCTGGCTCTAAAGCATCATTAGATTATGATAAAGCAAAACTAGCGAAAATTGTAATGGATGCAGGTTCTGTGCCTGTTCAAAGAAACACTACCTATTCCTCCTTTGAACAATATACCATTCCCGAGATACCAGAACGCAGAAGCCTACGCATGGCAGTAGGTGATTGAATGACGTGGGAGAAAACCATTGGCAGAGTTTCATTCATCAATTGTGAACCGCTATTCTTCGGTCTTGATAAGTCATGGAATATTCTACCTGCTCCTCCTTCATGGCTAACAGGACACCTCATTCGTCGCGATTGTATTCTTGCACCAATACCTGCTGCTGATTATGCAAAAAATTCGGACAAATTAGTCTTAGTTCCTGATTTAGCAATCTCAAGCAAGGGAGAAGTCGGTAGTGTGTTGTTATTTGGCAAGGTAGAAGTCGAAAGTATGAATTCCATTGCATTACCTTCCGATTCTGCAACTTCTGTAACTCTGTTAAAGCATCTAATTGGTTACAGGGATTTAAACCCAAAATATATCGAAATGGGACCTGATTTGAGCAGCATGCTTGATGAATGTGATGGCTGCCTTTTGATTGGAGATAGAGCACTAGAAAGTGCAAGAGACCACCCTGATTTGATTAGGATGGATCTCGGCTTAGAATGGAGAAAGGTTAGCGGACATCCTATGGTGTTTGGAGTATTTGCAGCAAGAAAAGATTCGGATATTGAATGCGTCAAATCTGCATACTCGGCACTAAAGGAGCGTTTAGTAGCATTCGAAAATGATTCAGAAGTTCGAAGTGATGTGATTTCCATCAGTAGTAAAAAATCATCTCAAAGCGTTGCTCGTTTGGAAAGGTACTTTGGGGAAGTAATCAATCGCATTGACCCTGAAGATATGAATGGTCTCAAACTATTTCTAAAGTCTGCTTGCAAAATGCAGGATGAAATAGTTATGGCTTGGTGATTAGTCCTTATTCAAGAAATCGCTGACGAGATCTTCTTGCAATTGTTTTTCATCAATTTTCTTCTTGGAGCCACCTTTCTTCTTTCTCTTTACAGACTTGCGCTTTTTCTTCTCTTTCGGTGCAGGCTCTTCTTTGTGTACCTTGACTTTGCGTTTTTTGATCTTTGGCTCACTTATGGCAACAACCCTCTTTTTGGCAACAACCTTTGGCGCCTCTTCAGTCGAAACTAAGCGCTTTCGTTTTGTTTTCATTATTGGACCATCTTTGTTCAATTCTGAGCCCGATACTCGTTTTTTCTTGACCAGGGGGGCGCTTTCCACAGAAGTAGTATACATACTTCTTTTACGGGCGGGAGGTGTTCTTTTAGGCTGGATTTCTAAATCCTCTTCAATGTATTCTTCTTTACTTATTTCTTCGATGAATTCTTCTTCCAATTCCTCTTCAATTTCCTCTTGTAAGTCCTCAATTTCATCATCTTCCTCTGCTAAATCAAAATCTATTCGATTTTCTCTACGAATCCATAAGGTTACAATACCAGCTAACACACCCAAATAAAGAATAAATGCAATCGGATGAAATGCCCAATCCAATACATTATCAATTACAGTGGGATTTTTTACAGATACTTGAGTCATTGTGACTGTAGCGACATCTTCTCCATTATTCCACCATAATGGAATTTCTTTGGATGTAACTTTATCACCGGAAAATGTCAATGCTATTGGATGTGCAGGAGCTAACCATCCAACAGACCCATCAGTTGGTAATGGCTGTTGATTCAATGTTATCTCTAATGGAAGAGTCACCTTACTATCATATGTGAAGGTGGTAATAATCATCAAAGTAATTTGCGTTGTTGAATCTCCATCTCTAACTAATTCCATACCATCTATTACTGTGCAATCCACTGATGCATCACCTAATTCTCCATTAGACAATGATATCGACTCACTCCATTGGTCGATAATGTCTCCATGGTCCATGTTTGCGCACATAGCATTGCCAAACAAATCTGCTTCATGTGAACTCAAAACCTGATCTGTCGCAATTGAATTTCGGCTTAGATTCCTTATGTTGCTAGAATCTTCAGTAGGTAATGTAATTTGGTCGCGGATTACAAAATTTTCTCCAACATTAATTTCAATATTCCTTATTTTTGATAAATCTGGGTATCTTGAACATGGCGTACCCTCAGGGGCATCACAACCAATATCATCATCCCATTCGTCTATAATGCCATCTCCATCATCGTCATAGTCTAAGTTATCTGGGATAAAATCACCATCTAAATCAGCGCCAGGTACATTAAATCCTTCAGGAATCAATTCTCGTAGATATACTGCTACTTCTCCAATTCCTCCAGATACGAATAATGTTTGTATTCTACTATATTCATCTTCGATGAATGCGATATCGTCTACGCTATGGAAGAAAGTAGTACGTTGTATTTCATTGAAAGTTTCATAATCATATGTCAATAAACCTTTGAAGTTATTTGACTCTACTGAAATGTGCATGCGTGTTCCTGATTCTGAGAAATATATTTCCTTGGCTCCGTCTATCTGGTCATTGTGTTTCTCAGAACTTCCATAAATTCGGGA